>JAAYJC010000054.1 GCA_012523085.1 Clostridiales bacterium | reverse complement strand
GGCAAAAGTTCCAGCAGTTCGGATATATCGAAGCCCGGCGGGAGCTTTATCTTCAGCGCCAGCTCAATCATGCCGTTCCCGCATCTTTCGGCCTTCAAATCTATAATCTCAATATTTCTGCTAAAGAGCGCGTTTTTTATATATGAAAAAGCGTCACCGCGGTCGTCAACCTTAATATTTAGAATTTTAGCCGTATAAGCTCTGAGCCATTTGAAGCTTCTGTGCAGAAACACCTGCACGATGAATACCAGCAAAGTCGCAACGGCACCTGCCAGATACAGGTTTGTCCCGATTGCCATTCCAATTCCGGCGGTAGTCCATATTCCCGCTGCAGTTGTAAGCCCGTTAATCGACTGTTTTTTTATAAAAATCATTCCCGCTCCCAGAAAACCGATTCCTGTCACAATCTGAGCAGCAATGCGGGACGGGTCGTAATCATAGCCTAAAAAGCCGTATTTTGACACAATCATTATCAGAGTCGCGCCCATGGCAACCAGCATATGAGTCCTTATCCCCGCCTCCTTAAGGTGGTTTTTTCTCTCATACCCAATCACAGCGCCGCATATTCCGGCCGCCAGCAGCTTTAGCAGAAATTCAAGTTGAAGCAACAGGTACTGACGCAATATTCAACCCTCCTGACTCTATAAATACAGATGTGTGAATAATATATCATATTATTCACATATCAACAACATATCTATTTCTTGAGTTTCCGCAAAAGACAAAATGAAGGGGCAAGAAAGTAATCGGAGAGAAAGCAAATCAAAAAACGGATAGGAGAAATAGACAAAGAAGATAAAAGACGTAAAAAGGGAAAACATCATCAAGCCCGATAAAAACCGGGCAAACGGGAGTATTAAGCAAGGAATATTTATGCGGGCAGTTTCATCCTCAACTGAGGGTATTTCTCTCTGGGAGGCCGCCTTAGCCAGTCCCGTATCCCGGTATTAGCGTGAGCCAGCAGGCCGGAAACACCTTTGGATATGCGGTAGTAGAAGAACAGCACTTTTTCTTTTATGGCGTTGGCCTTTTTAAAAATTGCCTGCTTCAAAGTATTCCAATCCGGTTTTTCAGCAAGCACTCCGAGAAAACCGAGGCAATACGTCAGAAATTGATTTAGCGTATTGATGGATATCAGGCTTCTGACGCGGAAATTCTCAAAACCATACTGCTGTTTCTTTGCCCTGAAATATTCTTCTATGCGCCAGCGGGATAGATATGCTCTGACGATATTCACCGCGTCTTCCTTGCTCTTTATCGGTTTGTTGGTGGCAAGCATCATCGGAGTCTCCCCCAGGCCATATACAAGAACAAGCTTCAGCGGTTTCCTTGACGCTGTAATCCTAACATTAACGCAGGATATCCAGCATTCCTTGCTTTCGCTGTCAAACCATACTTCTGACTTGATTTTACCTTTCCTGGAATCCCTCAGAACAGGCGCGGGATACCATTTGCCTTTAAAAAGCAATTTGCGGTTTTCTGTCAAACGTATGATGAACTGCCTCTCATGTTTGTACATGAAAAGGAACGTATCATTCGAGTCATATCCGCGGTCAAACACAAACGTGCTTTCCGTACCTGTTAACCCGATTACCTGTTCCAGCGACTGCTTCGTTACCTCGTTAGCTGATATGAAATCATCTGTTTTAGACGAATATATCCTCGAAAACAGGCTTACGGGCTGGCGGCTACTTGCCGTCATCGCTGTCACTTCAGCGACATGGTAGCCCTTTTTGTATCTCGCTTTTTCATTTGTTTCGGATCCGTCCCTCACAAGGCACAGCCCCTCAAATTTCTTCCCGTGGGGTTTTGTCACGTCGCTGTCATCAACGAATATCACCGGGTCAGGTGGAAGTAGCTTAACCATCTCCCGTAGATAGTTTTCCTCTATTTCTTTCGGTAGGCCCTCAGAAAGGTTCCTGCTCAACCGGTCTACAACATTTATCTTTTTCGTATCCTCCATGAGAGGATCTGCTATATTGGAAAGTATGATGCTTTCCGATGCAGCGATTCCATACACCATATCTGTCGCAAACTTCTTTGCGACTTGTCCGCATCCTTTTGTTATTTTTTTCGAAAAATTTAATATTTCCCTTTTCATTTGGTATGTTTCGGTGGTAGAATGTGTCATAAGGAAGTCCCTCCGTTTTGTTTAGTAGGGTTTTGTTTCACACCTTAATTCTACCACAAAACGGATAGGATTTCCTTGCTTTTATGCCCTTTTTCTTCAGCTTTTTC
>JAAYJC010000053.1 GCA_012523085.1 Clostridiales bacterium | reverse complement strand
TCCTCAGTAACGAGAAGAGCGCTTTTACCAATCCACCCAAGTCCGGCACGTGTGGCCACTGTTTTGTGAGGAAGCATGGAATCATATTCAGAATTGAACGGGTCAACATAAGCTCTTGTCTGCGGTATAGCCCGATATCCAAGGGCTTTGAGCGCGTCCGCACCATGTGTGACCAGCTTGTCGAGCTTTTCGTTTAACCGACCGTATTGCTCGTAATACTCCTTTGTCGGTAGGTTTGAAATACCGCGAATAACATCTTTCGGGTATTTAACCGCGACACAGATACCGATCGGCAACCCACAGCGAATATCCGAGGGCAATTCTGTCAGCGCGCCAATTCCGACAAGGTCTGCACCGTGAGAAAGCAGAATATTCTCTATATTTTGGGTTAAGGCCATGTTCCTACCTCCCGTTGCTGTTCTTTTCAAATGCTTATTTGAAGAGAGCCCATATCACTGCACCTCTGATTATCCATTTTACTGTCATCATCCTGCCTTATAGTACCTGTAATCCTGCGCCCCGTCGTTGACTTATAACAGTATCATACCAGATTTTAATATTATTACAAAGTCCTTTGGTGAAAACATAATGACTGAATTCGTCATTAAGCATACTACGCTGTCCCTTATCTCATAGCGCCAGATATGCCCGGAGCAAATTCGATCAAGACATCTTTCATCGAACCTTTCCCAACAACATACGAATCTAAGCCCTCAAACGGTATTCCATACATCCCAATAAAGGGGAATCCTTTATTTTTCTATCAATATGACCCCAGAAAGTGCATAAAAACGCCGTAAAGTCCGAAAAATGCGGACTTTACGGACAAATTGTGGCGGAGGGCGTGGGCTTCGAATCCACGAGACGTTGCCACCTACCTGATTTCGAGTCAAAGTCCTCATTTTGGACTTTGAAGTATTTAGGAGCCCTGAGAGGACGAAATCGGAACTTAAAAACGCCCTGATATCAAGGCTTTCCGGGTTTCAGACATCGAAAATCGGCGAAAATTCCCGCCATACAGTCAGTTCAAAAGATTTTCGTTTTTGGGCCGATTTTGCCCCCAAAAAAGAATTTTGGGGAGAACGAGGGGAGAACAGATCTCCAATTATCATCAGCACAACAAGGCCAGCATGTGATTTTTGGGGAGAATAAACCGATATCAACAACTACAAATGCAGATAGCACCTACCGTTGGCCAAATACAGAATGGTGGTATCAGCATGAAAGAAGACATAAAATTCTACGATGACCTTCGAAAAACATATCCGAAGACAATGAGCAAGGAGCAGTTCAGAATAGCCGCACATATCAGTAAGGCAACGGCTTTATACCTGATAGAAAACAAGCTCATACCCTGTAGGGATACGAAGAAGAAGACCCGGCGCTATACGATCAAGACGAATGATGTTATAGCCTATCTGCAAGACCGTGTCGTTTCGCCGGAGAAGTATCTTGCGACGGACGGGTGGTACCTGAAACGTTCGGGAAATAAACATGCCCGCCGCACCTGTAAGGATAAGCTGCTACGGCTTACACCTGAGCAGGTAGAAATGCTTCGTGCCTATTATCAAAATGAAATGAGCGATCTGGAGGACGTAATGTCGGTGAAGGTTTTTGCGGAGTTTCTCGGTTACTCACCCTCCACAATAATTAACTGGTGCAATAACAGGTATGTGAAGGCATTCGATATTTCCGGTCGATTCATGATACCGAAGATTTGCGCAATTGACTTTCTCGTCTCGCCCAAGGCACACAGTATACAGCAAAAGTCTTTTAGACACAAGCTGTTTTGTCAGGATTTTCTAGCCAAGCACAGGCTCAAATAATTAATTACAAGTATTATGCGCGTCTATGCGCGTCTATCTTTGCCCACCCGAGGCCGCGGTAGACGCGCTTTTTTTATGTTCATTTTTCAAGATCAGAGGTGTTAACATGAGAATCTACGATTGAGCCTTTTTCGGGTGTCGTCATTTTCGCGTGGGTTGCCATATCCGAACTCTGATAAACCGGTCTTTTAAAAGACTCAGAACAACGCATCGTCCAACAGAAACTCTATGATGCCGATATTCAATACGCCGTTATCGTCGTACCAGCGCTTGCGTATGTCATGCCGCACGATGAGCTTCGGGAAGGAATCCCCTGTCAGAGCAAAGGGCTTGTTCTCCGTGATGGCTTTTTCCTCTGTCCCCAGCGCATAGGCAGACTGGATATAGATTTTCTTCCCTCCGGCATTGGCAACGAAGTCGATCTCCCGCGCTACTTGAGATACCTTGCCCTGAGCGTTCTTTTCGCCGGAATATACGATCCCGATATCTACCGAGCAACCTCGTATCATTAGCTCGTTGAAGATGATGTTTTCTATGATGTGCGTCATTTCCTGCTGCCGAAAGCCGATTCGCGCGTTCCGTAGGCCGACATCCTCACAATAATACTTGTTGGGGTAATCGAAATAGCTCTTTCCCTTCACGTCCCAACGCTTACATTCAGTGAACAGGAAAGCGTCAGACAGATGATCTATATAGGATTTGACGGTGTTCAGCGCAACAACATTTTCACCGGCTCGTTTCTGTCTGGTGTTGATTGTGTCGGCAATCCGCGTCGGATTGGTGAGTGAACCTATCGAAGAACAGAGCAGGTCGAGAATGGAAGACAGAACATCCTCCCGCTGGATACGCTTGCGCTCCACGATATCCTTCAGGTAAACCTCGGAGAAGAGCGAGCTGAGATAATCCATCTTTGCCGCATCGGTTGGACGGGACAGGATAAGCGGCATTCCACCATAAAAAGCGTAGGCGTCGAACGCTTCGTTCTTGTCACCGCCGATAGCAGAATAGTATTCAGCAAAGCTGAGCGGATGGACACGAATTTCATCGCTGCGCCCACGAAATTCAGTGAGAATATCTGAGGACAGCATTCTCGAGTTGCTGCCGGTGACGTAAATGTCCAGATTGGACAAAGATTTGAGGTCGTTTAACGCGTCATAGAAGGTAATCTTCTTTCCGTCAGCGTTGTATGGATTGGCAACTTCGTCGGACATCTGAATTTCGTCTACGAACAGATAGAACTGCTCGTCTTTGCCCGCCACCGTCTCACGAACAGCTTTTGCAAGCTCCAGGGGATTGCGGAAGCGAATATCACGCGCCAGATCAAGCTCGAAGGACAAAATGTGATCTTCTTTCACACCCTGACCGAGCAGATAATCCCGAAACAGATTGCGCAGCAGATAGGACTTCCCGCAGCGACGAATACCGGTTATGACCTTTACCTGTCCATCCCACATGAAGGAGATGATTTTATTCAAATAGCGATCCCTTTTGATTTCCATACGTGCCTCCATTGAAATCTTACTCACATTATTATGCTACTTTCCAATGAGTATTATACGCCGTACAAAAGTCGAAAGCAAGCGATTCATTGAAATGTTACATATTATTATAGCGTAGTTTTCAACGGAATCTTTTAAATTGCAACATAAATAAATAGATAACGTGTCTATCACGGCTATCATGCAGAGCCGGCAGACGCGCTTTATACAGCAATTGATTGTAGTGCGTCTGTTACGCCCACGAAGGGCAGGTAGCCGCACTTTTTTGTTCCCAATATTAAGAATAGGAGGTGTCGACATGGGAATCTACGGCAAGGAATGGGAATATAGCATGTGCAGCTGCCGTTACTGCCATTACTGGAAGAGCCCCGAAAAGGGCTGTACTTATGAGAACGGTTGCTGTTGTGACATACCGAAGATGCCTCCGAGGGCGAAACGCTGTTCGGAAACCACCCAGATAATACAGCCGCAGTCGCCGATCTCCGAGTGTGCCCATTATCCCTACGGACGGGATTCTCCGTGTATAGGCTGGCGCACTAAGATGGTGCTGATAGAGATGGGACGGTGGCCTGGATGACGCTTGACTATTTCTACGCCGACCAGGCTGAGCAGTTTTCCTTTTATCGCATTCCGAAAGTACTGTTCACGGACGAACGCTTCCGCAGTATCTCCGCTGAGGCAAAGGTACTCTATGGTAAGGAGGCTTAAATGACACTGTTCAAAAACAAATTAATGCCGATGCTGCTGGCGCTGATCATGGTGGTCACCATGCTTCCCAGGACAGCGCTGGCAGCGGACGATGTACCGGCAGTAACGACCAATAACAGTCTGATCACCTGGACGCTCGATGCTAACGGGACACTGTATATCACAGGATCCGGCCATGTTGAGGAATTTGTTTCTCCTGACGAGCAGCCATGGAAAGATGTCAGAGAGCAGATAATTACTGTCCGCTTCGAACTTGAAGCTGATATGTGTATCCACAGTCTTGAGTTTTGGTTCACAGGTTGCGTTACCATACGGGATATCGCTGTTCCCATATATGTCGAACAGATAACACCCATGGATTTCTCTGATTGTTTTTCTCTTGTGGCTTTGATATATGGCGGTGTAGATGTCTATGACGATGTTATGCCGTTTGTCATGATTACAGATATTATGACAAGGTCTGCCTCGGCGGAGGATGGGCTTGTAGTACTCTCGGCATCTAATTGCGGGGTGACAAGGTGTACCTGCACCGGCTACTGCTCGTTTGAGTATAGAAACTACAGGGTAGCGCCGGAATCAAACAACTATCACATTATGACCGTTTATTGCGCAGGTTGTGGTCTGACTGATGGTATCATCGTCACAGGCAGTCATAGTTACGGATACAACGGTTATTGCTCTCTGTGCGGTTACTACAATTCGGCGTATGATTCGACGATCTGCAACCACTACTCCACTTACCGTTCCTGGTCAGGTTGTTACTGGTACGATTACTGCTCCAACTGCGGTACTTTAGTAAATTCTGGCATTTCGCACGGTTCCACCTATACCACATGGTCGGGCTGTTATTGGTACGACTGGTGTAGTGTTTGTGGCCAGCTTATGGATTCCGGTGTCAGTCACAGCTACAGCTCCGGCAGTTGGCAATATTACAATAGCTCACAACACAGCCGCACTGATACATGTACCGTCTGCGGTGCAAAGAAAACTACTTACGGTTACCACTCCACAAGTACAAGGTACTCGCCATACAGCAGCAACCAGCACAGTTATGGAAGCTATTGCTCTCTCTGCGGCTCCTATGTCGGCTCCGTTAACTACACGAGCCACAATTTCAGTATCGGGAATTGGCAAAGCTATAGCGGTACACAGCACAGACGGTTGAAGACATGTGCCGCCTGCGGTTACACCGAATACGAGTACGCCAATCACACGCTCTCCTACGGAAGCTGGTCGAATATCTCTGCTACCCAGCACCGACGAACGGTGAGCTGTGCGACCTGCGGGCACAATACGACCGAAACCACAAGCCACGATCTGAACTACAGCGCATGGACGAATTATTCGGCTGCACAGCATCGACGAACGGTGAGTTGCTCTTCATGCGAGTATAGCTCTTATGAATATGCGGCTCACTCGCTTGTAAACGGAGCATGGTCATCCATATCAGATACCCAGCATCAGCGGACGAAGACCTGCTCCTGTGGATACAGTACAACAGAAAACGGAACGCATACAGATGCGGATAACGACGGTGATTGCGAGGACTGCGGCTATATGATGGCGCGCTTTTCCGTCACCGTCCCGGCGTCGCTGTCGCTGGTGGTATCTAGGATTGGTGAAGTTTTCTCCGCGAATAACGCTTCTATCATAAATAACTCTACCGACGCAGTCGAAGTAACCGTCGTCACCGTCACTGCGGCAAACGGCTGGACACTTGTGCCGTTCGCGGCAAATATGGCAAATGCCAAGGTTGATACGAAACTCATCGGATTCTCACTCAACGGAGCCGGCACAAGCGGCAGCGGCACTACCGAAAACCTCTCATTCCCCGGCGCGAGAACAATCTCCAGGAACGGAATGCTCCCGCTTTTCTATGATGCTGTAGTTTCCGCTATGTCTGAGCCGGTAAGCAGAGACTCTTATCACTTCGTGAGGAACAGCAAGAAAATCGAAAGCTGTGCGGGCGTTCCTACATCAAGGACTATCTCGGCTATATCTGTGTCAATGAGATGGGAGATTTGATTAAGCCGCATTACGTCACCGAATCATTCAAGAAGCTTCTTGCCACCAACAGTCTTCGTTCCATACGTTACCATGATTTGAGACATAGTTGCGCCTCGCTTATGATTGCAAACGGAGTTCCAATGAAGCAGATTCAAGATTGGCTCGGTCACAGCGATTTTTCTACAACAGCCAATATTTACGCACATCTTGAGTACAATTCCAAGCTATCATCTGCTGATGCTATGCTCTCCGGACTAGGATTTTCAAAGCGCATGGATGGTGAATCTCCCGGGGAGGAAACGGCAAAAAAGGCATAGGGTGAGCTAAAAAGACCGGTGAGTTCAAATCGATAAGCGCAAGAAAAAAGCCTGTAAACACAAGGCTTACAGACTTTTTTCGAAATGGCGGAGAGGGTGGGATTCGAACCCACGTGAGATGTTATCTCAAACTGATTTCGAGTCAGCCCCGTTATGACCGCTTCGATACCTCTCCAAGTTTATCTCAAACGTCTGTCTCAAAAACCGACCATAGAATTTGGGGAGATCAGACGGGGAGAATGAGAAAAATATTAAGTTGTTAATCCTCGAAAAACCCTTGTAAATAGCGGGTTTTCGGGGCGGAGGCTACCGAAAAGCGACCATTATTTCGAGTCAGGCCCGTTATGACCACTTAGATAGCCCTCCGTATGTGTTGCCTCTAAAGAAAAGGCCGAGACCATGTTTAGAGCAATGATTATTATAGCGTATTAGTTGCCTATATAGCAAGAGGTTATTTCTTTATTTTATAAAACTAAATGGCAATCAGCGATATATTGGTATCTGTAAGGGGTAAACCGCTTGATCCGTTATCCTTAATTTTCCGAAACTGATTCAATGTGGTCTTTGATCAGACGCATAAAGCTGTCGCCGTACCTTTCGCATTTGATGGGGCCGATACCGGACACATTTAGGAGCTCATCCTTAGTACAGGGAAGCTTGAGGCACATCTCGCTTAAAACGGCGTTGGAGAAAACAACGTATGGCGGTACACCGGCTTTTAATGCAAGGTGCGTGCGTAAGGCCTTCAGTTTATTGAATAACTCTTCATCCGGATGCCGGGAGGCCTTGACCGGCTTCGGTTTTGCCGCCTTTTTTGCCATCGGGAGCTTCATGAAAACAGGTGTATTCTGTTTCACGATTTCGATAGCACGCCTGCCAGGGATGACAACCGGGTATTCGCTGCCGGAAATGCGAAGGTATTGGTTTTCGATCATATAATCCATTATGATTCTGATTCTGTGAAGCGAATCGTCAGACATAGTCGCATAGGTCGGAAGCTTATCCATTCCGGAGTCGATGATTCTGGCGTTTTTGCTTCCGTGCAGGATATCGGCAATCATGCTTCTACCGAAGCTGCGGTTCATACGGTTAATGCGGATCACGCAGGAAATGATTTTTTGTGCCTCAACAGTGACATCAGTTGATTCGAAAACCGTGTCGCAGCTGCCACAATGGCCGCAGTATACCGGTGCTTGTTCTCCGAAATATTCGAGAATGAAAGAACGCAGGCAATCGCCGGTCGTGCAGTAGAAGGTCATCTGCTTGAGCAGATCCAGCTCGTTTTCCTTTATGGTTTCCCGTTCCTCCGCGGTCAGAGCTTCGTTTGTCTCCTGGCTGTTTTCGATCAGAAACCTGTTGAGCAAAACATCCTTCGGGCTATATAAAATGACACATTCGGCCCTTTCGCCGTCTCGTCCTGACCGCCCGGCCTCTTGATAGTAGCTTTCGATATTTTTCGGCATATGATAGTGAAGAACATAAGATACATTGGACTTGTCAATGCCCATGCCGAATGCGTTGGTGGCGACCATGATTGTCTTTTTGTCGTACAGGAAATCATCCTGATTTTCGCGTCGTTCGCTGTCTGTTAAGCCGGCATGGTAGCGTGTTGCCGAAAATCCGTGGTCTTGCAGTTCACGCGTGACCTGCTCCACGCTTTTTCTCGTTGCACAGTAGACGATTCCGCTGCCGGCATGGCTTCTTATGTATTTGATCAATTCAGCGGCCTTGCTTGCGGGCTTTCTGACTTCAAAGTATAGGTTTTTTCGGTCAAAGCCTGTGACCAGCACAAATGGGTCCTTAAAAGTCAGGGCATGAGCGATATCCGATCTGACCTTGGCGGTAGCTGTCGCCGTGAAGGCACTTATCACCGGCCTGTATTGCAAGCGGCTGATGAACTCGGTGATTTTTAAATAGCTTGGACGGAAATCATGCCCCCAATGCGATATGCAATGGGCTTCGTCAACGGTTAGCATCGATAACCCGGTATTCAAGGCAAAGCCGAGAAAATCCTCGGAGTTTAAGCGTTCAGGTGCGACATACAGGATTTTATACGCACCGTTTAGCGCCCTGCGCAGCACAGCGGCTTGCTGTGTTGCGCTCAGTGAACTGTTCAGGTATGCGGCGGGAACACCTGACTGAACAAGTGCGCCGACCTGGTCCTTCATCAACGAAATCAACGGGGAGAGGATCAGCGAGATGCCGGGAAGCAGCATGGCTGGGATCTGGTAACACAGGGATTTACCGGATCCGGTCGGCATGACGCCAAGCGCGTCCCGGCCGGATAAAATGCTGTCGATCAGTTCGCTTTGCCCCGGCTTGAACGTGTCGTATCCAAAATAATGTTTCAAAACGCCATACTTGTCCATGATGATCTCCTATATATAATATTATAAGAATGCCGGGGCTAATGTCAATGGTTTGTGCTTGCCTGACAGAAAGCCTCCCAAGCGTCCGTTATCCGCCTTATGACACTGGAAAAATGTTAGAAAGGTTACAATGTTTGCTTGACGGTCTATCAGACGCTGGATATAATAAAGCCTGCCCTTCTGATGAATAAGACATCATGAAAAAATAAAGCTGCAGGTTTGCGAGGGGTGCGGATTTGAACATAAACAGTTTTATGAATAACGGCATATCGCTTGCGGTCGGGACAGCGTCGAGTTTTTACATGAAAAATAAGGCGGTCCGCTCATATATCGCCGGACTTGCTTCGGTTATGCGGGAAAACGCTGTCATCAGGAGGCAATATGAAAAGGAAGGCGTGCATGTACCGCCTTATTTAATTGCGAGTATTGCATCTCAGTGTAATCTGCACTGTATGGGTTGTTACGCGAGAGCGGGTGGGGTATGCGATGCTCACCATGCAGAGCAGGAGATGGATGCCGGACAGTGGGAAAGGATTTTTAAAGAAGCTGCGCAGCTCGGCGTCTCATTTATTTTGCTGGCCGGAGGGGAGCCTCTGCTTAGAAAGGATGTAATCGAGACAGCGGCCCGCTTTAAGCGTATGGTATTTCCCGTATTCACGAACGGGACGATGATCACAGGCAACAATCTTACGCTGTTTGATCAAAACAGGAACATAATCCCGGTCCTCAGCATTGAAGGAAGCGCTGAGGAGACCGATAGCAGACGCGGTGAAGGCGTTTCCGCGGTGGTTGATGAGGCAATGAAACGACTTAACAGGCTTAATATACTGTTCGGCGTTTCCGTCACAGTGACGAACAGGAACAAGTATAAAGTCACGGATGCCAGGTTCTTGAGAAAACTTTCCCACCGCGGCTGCGGACTCGTATTTTTTGTCGAATACGTACCGGCTGAGAGCGGGACCGAGGAGCTTGTCCTATCCCCGGACGCGTGCAAAGTGCTCAATGATCGGGTAGGCTATTTAAGGCGGAAGCTTAAACAAATGATCATCGTATCTTTCCCGGGCGACGAGGAGAAAATGGGCGGTTGTCTGGCGGCAGGCAGGGGATTTTTCCACATTAATCCGTCCGGAGGCGCAGAGCCTTGCCCGTTCGCGCCATTTTCTAAACTCAGCCTGAAGGACACACCGATTCTTGAGGTTTTGAAGTCGGACTATTTTGAGAAGCTGCGGGAGCTGGAGTTGAACGCTAAAACGCATAAAGGCGGATGCACATTGTTCGAGATTTTAGATCAAGTAGAGCAGTTGGCTTCGCAGTAAATAAAAGGAAAAGGACATTAACGGTGGTGTTTTCTAATAAGGCGAATGCCATATGAAATGATAAGGGTGCAGCAATCGAAAACTGCTGCACCCTTAAAATTTACGAAGAAATTATCAATTATTATGTTAACTATGTATATTTTCGGTTAATGGTTCAATCGGTTTTCTTTTCCGCACGGCTATTTATGAAGAACAAAGGAGGGGGTTTTTTTCAAGCGAGGCCAAATAAGAACGCAGATTAGGCTTCCTATGGCAGCGGTAATCAATTGATTGTAAGAAAACATGGCAGAGAGCGCAATGCGTTGCGGCTCTTTTAAAACATCGCCGAAAAACGGGAAAATAATAAAATGAAGGCTGAGCGTCAGAGCGCCCGCTTTCAGGACGGAACCGATAGCTAGGCCTATCCAAAGCTTTTTCTCTCTGAATAACCATGTGAAAAGAACAATCAAAACATTACCGAACATGATCATTATTATAAGTTGCGGAACAAGCCTCAAGACCGGGGAGGGGGTAATTAAAAATGCAGCGACCGGTGAAAGAACGGCGATAATCACACCGCTCCAAAGCCCGACTGCCAGAGCGGCGATAATTAGTATCAGATTTACCAGCGGGCCTGTGATAAACTGGGACAGCGTCTTAAACTGTTGCACGACCAGGCAAAGGGCAAGGAGAATTGCCGTTCTTGCAACAAATTTTGTGTAATATGCTTTCATGAAAAGCTCCCTCAACCGCGAAGCGGCTGTATCTTATGTATAACCGCGGTTGCCGCATTTACCGGCATGCGGCTTGCCGTATTGGAAACAGCGCTGATCTTAATAATAAATGCTATCACTTATTAACATAAATGTAAAGAGCTCTTTGGTTATCCGGTTAGCAAAATAAAAGGTTTTTCATTCGGTGCGGATAAGGTCCCGGAACACCGGTTCTGCGGACAGCGCAAAGAGCCTGACGGCCAGAATTGCCTCTTCGATTGTATTTCCGTCTGTTCC
>JAAYJC010000052.1 GCA_012523085.1 Clostridiales bacterium | reverse complement strand
TTAAACGAAGACCTTATGTGTGACCTTGAGATTTTTGATGGTTTCGAGCGCTGCGGCGGCCTGGACGAGTGCGACATTTTTCTCCCGGTCAGGCCGCATGACGAAGTGTAATGTATCCGCACTTTCAGAGGACGCAAGGAAAATACATGAACACTATATGCTCCGCAAGCAAAAAGCAAAGCAAAATAAACACACTTTGCTTTGCTTTTTATTTAGTATTCGCCGCTTGTCTTAAAAATCAGACTCTGCCGGATATCCATTGTTTAATCAATGCTGCTCAATAATCCCTTGTAAAGCATTAGTCCTTTATATGTGTATTGCCGCCTGGAAGCCGCCGTTTGTGGCCGTGGAGATGTTTCCGACTTTCAATGCGTCACCGACAATAAATACCTCCGTCTCAGCCGTGCAGCGGCGCAGCGACTCAACCGTATCGGATAGCGGAACCATGCCCAGCGCCAGAAGGACGGTGTCGCAGGGGAATTCGACCAGCTTACCTGATACCATGTCTTTGCAGATGATCTTATCGTCGAAAACCTCTTCCAGACGGCTGTTGTAATAAAGCGGAATCTTCTGCTCCTCCATGATGGAAATAAGCTCGTTACCGGCGTTACCGGCGCTTTTGTGTAATGTCGCGCGGTGTATTTCGGCTTTATTCATTTCAACCACCATCACATCCTTACCGACCTGCTTGAGGTCAAGGGCCGCCTCAAGACCGACGGCACCGGCTCCGACAATCACAATCCTGTCACCGACAGGAACCTTGCCCATCTCCGCGTCAGGCGCCCAGTGCACATGGGGTTTGTCTATGCCGGGCAGGTTCGGAACAATGGGCTTCGCGCCAACGGCCAAAATGATCGCATCATAATTTTCCTTATCCAGAATTTCCTTTGTAGCTTCGGTGTTGAGCAAAATATTCGCCTTGTGTTTCCCTTGTTCACGGATAAGCCATTTCAAGTAATCCTGGCAGTCGATTTTAAACGGAGGAAAAGCCGCCGGGATGACATTGCCGCCTAATTGCCCTGCTTTTTCATACAATGTAACATCGTGGCCGCGCTCGCACAAGGCCATCATCGCATAAAGCCCTGCCGGCCCGCCGCCGACGATGGCGACCTTTTTCTTCACCGGCGCTTTCGGAATGATGCCGTCCTTGATCTCCGTAAACACGCCGGAGTACGGGTTTACAGCGCAGTTGAGGGTCCTTGGGGGCATAAAGCGGGCGCATGCGTCACACCTCAGACAAGGTCGCCTGTCTTCGGGTCGGTTCTGAGCGTATTTTCTGGGCATATCGGGATCGGCCATCAGCGGACGGCACATTGCCACAAAATCGGCCCAGCCATTTGCGATAATCTCCTCGCCCATATCCAGACTTGTAATAGAGCCGACAGTGGTGACCAGAAGATTCGGGAAGGCCTTTTTGATATCCCGGGCAAAGTGGACATTATATCCCCTCGGCATCATGTAGTTCTGGCACCAGTTGCGGTAATACTTCATATCGAAATCGCTGTGTATGCCGGCGGACACATGCAGAATATCGATATGATCCTGCAGGTACTCCACAAGCCTCAGCGTCTCGTCAAAATGCATGCCCTCCGGTGCGATTTCATCGGCAGAGATACGGTATTCGATCACAAAGTCCGGGCCGACCTTCTTGCGAATCGCATCGCAGACCTCGATGGCGAAGCGCGCGCGTTTTTCCGTGGAGCCGCCGTACTCATCCTGCCTGAGGTTATACATGGGGCTGGTGAACTGAGAAATCAGATTTCCGTGTCCGCCGTGTACAAGGCAGATATCCATACCAGCCATTTTCATGCGGTAGGCTGCCATTGCGAACTTGTTTATGGTTTCAGCAATCTTCTCATGGGTCATTTCAATGGCGGGGATAGGTTCCCGCCCTAACCTTTTTGCACGCGTTATTTCGGAACTGGTAATGATGGCCGAGGCGCTGTACGGTGCGTGCCCGACCGTTTCAAAGGCGGTGTCTTTACCGTTGTGGTTAATTTCTAAAGAGGCATGGCTGTTGTATTGCGCGGCCATTTCTGCATACCAGGACAGCGGTAAAATGCATTTGTCGGTGCTCAGATCAAGCTGGCAGTCCTCGTCGTGACACTCGGTAATGTCGATGGAGGCATTTCCGACATATAAAATCGCAGTGCCCCCGCGCGCCAAGGGCCGCATCCAGTCTACAAAATCGCGGGACATGGTACCGTTCTGATTTGCGACATTCGGGGACGGCGGCGCTAAAATCACGCGGTTCTTAAAGTCGATGCCCCGAATTTTGATTGGATTGAACACATGCTCATACCTGGAACCCATATGTAAACTTCCTTTCGTTTGATCTTTCAATAATAAACCAATTATACCCTCTTTGTTTGGTGTTTTCAATCAATCCGATGAAATAATTCAACCGCTTACATAATAAATCGCACAAAGAAAAATAGCCAAAGCTCCTAAAAGGAGCGGCATACTTTTTTCGCTCCACCCGCTCTCCGGCGCCCACATGGCCATTATACTGTTCCTCAATTCAGTTGTAGGAGAACAGTATTATATAAATTTGTCTCGCAGCTTGTACGGGAGTATATCCCTGTTAGATTCGTTTACAGTAAAAATTGTTACCTTCGGGTGCGTTCTGATTTGATTTATCCAACCTGCCGCCGTCTGCCTCAACACCCCGAGTACCGGTATATCTCCGTTGAGTATATTGAGAATCTCGTTTTGAAACACGGTCGCGCCGATTTCCAAAAAACCGCATTCATCCATAATAATCAGCTGCGCGTGCTTTTTGGCCTTGAGTAGATATTTGCTACCAAGCGTATTGAAACTGTCTGTAAACGCCTCCGGCAATTCACCCTTTCGAAATGCCGCTACAACATGATCTTTTGTAAACACATCCGCCCCGGATGCGTCATTCATGTAGAGAACCCGGTCGTGATTCTGTCGATCCGGGCCGAAGCTTGTCCGGAAGCCGCCGTATGTCTTTTCAAGCAGCGGCAGCGTCCTTGCGATCACCGTACTTTTTCCGATCTGTATTTCGCCGGTCAGAAATATGTGCATGTTCTAACCCTCGCCTTTCAACTCAAATATTCCGATCGGTTTCATTCTTTTTATATAATACCGATACTTTTTGTCATCGATCTTAGTCAGCCTGCTTGAAAAAAACGCTTCGATTTCCGCGTCTGTTGCTTCCGGTGCATGAGAGATAACGAACTTTTTCGCATCATCCAAAGATACCAGCGGCTGCCCGAACTCGAAAGTCATCTCGGTCAGACGATATTCAATCTGCTTTGCATCCAGATATGCAAGTGTATGCTCTATGGTGTTGCTTTTGTTCTTTCTGTATTTGGTCGGAAACAGCTCGTCTCCGGATGGTCTGCCGACTACCGCAATAAGCCTCTTACACAGCTTTGCATACCGATCATACTCATTGGTCCCGAAATAACACATCAATGCAATGTCCCATTTACCGCTTAGCGTTTCGCAGTCTTGAAGATGCGTCTCGATGTTCTGTATGCCCATGGACAATATATCATCATTTAAGCTGTCAAGGGCCGGTCTGCTGATATCGAAGCAGTCGATTTTTTTCACTCCGGCGGCTAGTTCAAGGTCAATAAGTCCAAGTCCGCAGCCCAGGTCGCATAAGGTTTCGCCGCCCTCGATTTTCGATATCGCATTGGCGACGTTTTTATGAAAAGATGTGAACGCATTTGCGTTTTTGTACCACCTTATCGTATCCTCATTCCAAGTAATTTTCATGCTAACCTCCCCAAATAGTCAGGAATAATCGATTGTGCGAAACTTGCTTTTCGATAAAAAGCAAACGGCTGCCGTCATATTTGGCGGCCAAATTGATTTCTCTCATGTGCAAACAGCGGCGTCCAGTCTCCCGGTAAGCTGCATATTGGCAGACTAAACGATATAAAATAACCCTTGACAAAACAATAAAACTTTGTATAATTGTCTTGTTATCATGTGTATTATATCGTTTCCTACCGTTTGTTTATATTGTTTTATCACTATTCTTGTGTTTCGTCCTTCTATATTATAGTACTGCATAAAGCACTGCAAGTCAAAGTTATTATAATTGAATAGCTCCGAGCCCTTTCGCCTGTGGCTTTCGTTATGGCGGTCCGGCCCGGAACGGCGCAGAAGTTATTCAGCGCCGCTCCGCAAGGTTTTTTACGGAAACGGAAAAGCCTTCCTTATTGAAAAGGAGCAATACATACCTGTGCTTTGTTTAAGCTGCATAGCGCTTACTTGTTATTGCTTCCGATTTTCCGGAAGCATTTTTTATTGTTGTTTACATTTACAAGCGGCATTTAAACCCGCTGTTTCGCTCACCGGTGCTGAGCATAAACCGCTGTTTTGTTAAGGCGCAATTTCCAGCCGTCACGCCGGAAACAACGTTTTATATTAAGCCTGTTATCCTTGCCTGCTTTCATCGGCGGACATTTTGACTTAAAAGATAAAGGAGAATTTTAATGCCTGAGCGCTCTTCCCGACTGAAGAATAATATAGTCCTCCTTGCCCTTGCCATCGGCCTTGCCGCTGTAACTCTCGTTTCCTTTCTGATTGGGCGTTATCCGATAACGCCTTATGAGCTGATCAGCATCCTTTTGTCGAAAATATTTCCGACAGAACCTTTCTGGACCGACCGGATGGAGGCCGTGCTTTTTAACGTGAGGCTTCCGCGTATTCTTTTGGCCTGTCTGGTGGGCTGCAGCCTTTCAGCAGCAGGCGCGTCCTATCAGGGCATCTTCCAAAATCCGATGGCTGCACCCGACGTGCTCGGAGCATCCGCGGGAGCCGCATTCGGGGCCGCGCTGGCGATTCTTAACGACGCCTCGGGAAGCATGATCACACTTAGCGCCTTCGTGTTCAGCCTTGTAACCGTCGCTTTGGTTTACATCATCAGCAAAAGGGCGAAAGGCTCTAAAATCCTCGGCTTGATTTTATCCGGAATTATGGTAAGCTCACTCTTTTCCGCCGGCACCTCTTTTATCAAGCTTATGGCTGACCCCAACGACCAGCTGCCCGCAATCACCTATTGGCTGATGGGCAGCCTTGCGGGTACAAAATCCGGCGAATTGCTCTTCGCGGTAATCCCGATGGCGCTGGGCCTTGCCATACTTTTGCTGATTAGATGGCGGATTAATATCCTGACCTTCGGAGACGACGAAGCCCGAACCATGGGCGTCAACGCCAAAAGAGTCCGCCTCATCGTAATTATCTGCGCAACGCTGATTACGGCGACCAGTGTTTCAGTCAGCGGCATGATCGGTTGGGTAGGGCTTGTCATCCCGCATCTGGCCAGAAGGCTCGTAGGCAACAACTACCGGCACCTGATGCCCGCTTCGATGCTATTCGGTGCGATTTTTCTGCTGGTCGTCGACAACATTTCAAGAAACCTGATGACAACCGAGATTCCGCTCGGAATCCTGACGGCTTTTGTGGGCGCACCGTTTTTCATCTACCTGATTACCAGAGAGGCAGGGATCACATGAGCGTAGAGGTAAGAAATCTCAGCTTCAGCTACGGAAAACGGGAGGTTCTCAGCAATATCAGCTTCCGGGCGGAAGCCGGAGAACTGATTGCTGTCATGGGTCCGAATGGAGCCGGAAAGTCTACTTTGTTTCGTTGTATACTTGGTCTTTCCCCCAAATACGACGGTGAAATATACATTGGAGGTCAGGAGGCCCGGCGAATCGGAATCGCAAAGCTGGCTCGCCATGTTGCCTATATACCGCAGTCCCACTCCCCCGTTTTTAATTTTTCCGTCTTCGATATCGTACTGATGGGAACGACCTCCCAAGTGTCCGCCGTTAACATTCCCGGTCGGAAGCAAGTCGATCTAGCTAATACTGTGCTTAAGGATTTGGGCATCGAGGATCTGAAGCACCGCGGTTACATGCAGATCAGCGGGGGCGAGCGCCAGCTTACGATGATCGCAAGAGCGCTGGCGCAAAGAGCGAATATTTTGATCATGGACGAGCCCACCTCAAACTTGGATTACGGTAATCAGCTCCGGATCCTCTCCACGATCAAGAACCTGACAAATGAGGGATATACGATCATCGTTTCAACCCATAATCCGGATCATGCGCTGTTTTTTTCCGACAAGGTACTAGCCTTGTCAAACGGACGCATTGTCAATCACGGATCTTCGGTTGATGTTATTTCCAACGATCTAATCAAGCAGCTTTACGATGTTGATGTTGAAGTAAAATCACTTTACGAAAGCAATGTTCGTTTTTGCATTCCAAAAAGCGTAACGGACACTTAACGATGTCCGCCGTGATAATAATAAAGTGAGGTAACCTAAATGAAAAGAATATCTGCCCTTTTGCTTGCTCTTATCACGCTTTTTACTCTGGCCGCCTCCTGCGGAAAAACAGAGAAGAGTTCCGGAACAAAGGATTTGATAACATTCACCGACTCATCAGGCCGCGAGGTTGAGGTTCCGGCGAACATTACCCGTGTTGCAGCCTCAGGATCCTTTGCCCAGATCGTGCTGTTTTCTTTGGCTCCGGACATGCTTGTGGGAGTTGCGAATGAATGGTCCGATTCCGCAAAGCCGTATATTGCCGAAAAGTACCGCAATCTACCCGTGCTCGGCCAGTTTTATGGCACCGGTGACCTGAACTTTGAAGAAATTGCCGCTCAGGATCCGCAGGTGATTATCGACGTCGGCGAAGCAAAATCCAGCATCGTCGAGGATATGGATGGGATTATGGAGCAGATCGGAATCCCGACCGTACATATCGAAGCATCACTGGATACAATGGCAAATGCTTATAGAGAGCTCGGGAAACTGCTAAACTTAGAAAACGAAGCTGAAAAGCTTGCCCTGTACTGTGAAACCGCCTTGTCCCGAACCAATGAGATTGCCGGTCTGGCTGCACAATCGGGTAAAACCGATTTGCTTTACTGCCTTGGTGCAGACGGGCTGAATGTCATCGCCAGCGGATCCTTCCACGCGGAGATCATCGATCTAATGTCCAACAATCTCGCTGTTGTAGATGACCCTTCCTCAAAGGGCACCGGAAATCCCGTAGATATGGAACAGCTCTTAAACTGGGACCCCGATGTGATCATTTTCGCCCCCGGAAGCATTTATGAAACGGTTAAAGGTGACAGCACCTGGCAGAGTCTCAGTGCAATCGCAAGCAATATGTATTTTGAAGTGCCGGATAACCCGTATAACTGGATGGGCTTTCCGCCGTCTGTCAACCGATATATGGGCATGGTCTGGCTCTCTCAGCTGCTTTATCCCGAACTTGCGAATTACGATATGTTAGAGGAAACGAAAATTTTCTTTAATCTTTTTTATCACTGTGATCTGACCGATGCCCAGTATAACGAGCTTGTCGCAAATTCGTTGGGCAAATAAAACCGCTCATTTCTCTCTCACCTTCCATATTGAGGAATACCGCCGCTATATGACACTTAGCGGCGGTATTCTTTCCGCGTTCTAATAGAGTTTTTTGATTGTTAATAAAATATGTGATAAAATGATTTCATACTGTTATAACGAGGTTAAAAATATGCCGCAAACGAAGCTGCTAACCGTACAGGACGTTGCTGATCTGTTAAAGATCAAGAAAAACACGGTTTACGAACTTATCAAGCGAGGCGAACTGCCGTCTACGAAGGTTGGAAAACAAATCCGCATTTCCGATATGGATGTGGAAAAATATCTGAGCATACCTAATCCCGATGTAGTGGAGCCGAAAGGACCCGTCAGGATGGCGGAACCACCGGTATACATCTCGGATAAGGTCATCCTTTGCGGTCAGGATATCATTTTGGACAGCATCGCAAATCATGTTAACGCGGCAATTGGCTTTCAAAATATACTCCGCTCCCACGCCGGCAGCTGCAACAGCTTGTACTCGCTATATCTGGGACAAGCTCAGATCGCAACCGCCCACCTATGGGATGAGAAAACAAAAGAGTACAATTATCCCTATATTCAAAGGCTCATACCCGGCACTGCCGTGACCATCGCCCGCTTGTTTGGACGGAAACAGGGTTATTATGTAATAAAAGGCAACCCGCTGGGCATATCCGGCTGGGCGGACCTGAAACGCCATGGTCTGGCGATCTGCAACAGGGAAAAGGGCAGCGGTACAAGAGTCCTGCTGGACGAAAAGCTCAAGGCTATGAATATAAGCAGAAAATTGATTTCCGGTTATGAAAGGGAGTACCCCTCCCACCTGTCTGTTGCCGGGGCTGTGGCCAGGAGCGAAGGTGATTTCGGCCTTGGCAGTGAACACGGTTGCCAGCAGGTCGCAAATGTCGAATTCCTCCCGCTTCACAACGAATGGTATGACCTGGTTTTCCCAACCGAATTTGAGAAAACGCGTCCATACTGCGATATTCTGGGTTATGTTTGCTCACAAGCCTTTCTCAACGAACTCAAAGGCATCGGGGGTTATGATATTTCGCAAACCGGCAAGCTAGTCCGCCTGTAAACGAATTTATCATATCCGCGCGGCCTTGCTCTGCTTCAGCGTCCTGTTTCGCAAAACAGCACAAACGTGGCGCTGATGTATTGTTTATCGATACACGCAAATTTACCATTCCCCGGAAAAAACCGATTTGATCGCTGTGTTTGGCGATCAAATCGGTTTTTTGTGCGAACTTGTTTTACACTGTGATAATTTGCATTTTACGCTTGAACTTGTCTCACACCGGAAATGTCGGTATGAGATATAGCCTGAAGCATTGAACCATTGAGGCAATATATGATATAATTCGATAATAAACGATCAGAAAAGAGGAGCAACAATATGGGTTCAAAATACAAGCATGTGTTCTCACCGATCAGAGTGAGGGGTGTCGATTTTAAAAACCGTTTGGAAATGGCGCCTCCGTCTCCGAACCTTGCCAGTAAGGACGGCAAAGTTACCCGAGAATTCGTCGATATGTTTCGGTCAATCGCCAGCGGGGGGGTCGCTGTGATCCATATTGGAAATTCGATTGTGGATATAAGCGAAGCTCGCGACGAAGAGCGGCAGCTCGACCTCAGCAACGACGACTGCATCCTTCCCCTTACCCGCTTCGTCGAAGCATTGGAGAACTTCGGCGCGCTTGCGTCTCTGGAGATCAACCACAATGGCAAGGATTCGCAGTATGAAAAAACCGGAAGACCGGCGTACAGCTCTTCATCCGCTGTCTCAGCCAGAGAAGCCGAACGCGCGAGAATGCTCGGCGTGGATCCGATCCCGACCATTGAGATGACGCATGAAAAAATCAAAGAAACCGTTGAAAAATATGCGATGGCTGCCTACCGCTGCAAGAGAGCGGGCATGAAGATGTGCATGATCCACGGCGGACACGGAAATTTAATTTCTCAGTTTTCAAGCCCTCTGTATAACAAACGCACCGACGAATACGGCGGTTCATTAGAAAACAGAGCCCGCTTCACCATTGAGGTTCTTGACCGGGTCCGCGCCATGTGCGGCGAGGATTTTGTCATAGAAATGCGAATTTCTGCCGATGAAATCCATCCTGACGGCATGCATTTTGACGAGACGCTCAAATACATTGCGCTGTTTAAAGATAAGATCGACATTCTTCATGTTTCCGCCGGCCTGCACGCCGAATTTGAGTACATGCGTAACTGGTATCAAAACTACATGATGGACAGGATGTACAATGTGCATTATGCAGAAAAAATAAAAAAAGCTTTTCCTGATCTTCTGGTCACGACCGTCGGTTCGATCATGAATATCGATATGGCTGAGGATATCATTGCTTCCGGAAAGGCCGATTTTGTCGCAATGTGCCGCCCGATCCTTGCCGATCCGCTGATGCCGAAAAAGTACGCAACCGGTCACGGCGAAGACTATCGCCCCTGCATCAGGTGCCAGTACTGCGGAAGCCGCCTTATGATCCCGGCTGTAATAAACTGCGCTGTTAACCCGCTTCTTGGCGAAGAGGACATGTTCCCTCTTGGTAAGGTTACGAAGGCGGAGCAAAAAAAGAAAGTCGCGGTCGTTGGTGGCGGTCCGGCCGGAATCCAGGCTCTGCTGACTCTCTGCGAGCGCGGCCATGATGTGACATTGTATGAAAAAAACGGATATCTCGGCGGAAGCCTTGTTTATGCGATTATCCCCTCTTTTAAACAGGATTTGAGGGATTATCTGGATTACCTGATTAATCAGGTTAAAAAGTCGCCCGCCCGCGTTTTGCTTAACACGGAAGCGACGAGTGAAATCCTGGATGTGGAAAACTACGACGCGGTTATCATTGCCGTCGGAGCCGAGCCTACCGTTCCGGATCTGCCCGGTATAGACAAACCCCATGTCCACTGGGCGCCGGAAGCGGATGCGGGCGAGGTCGAGGTTGGCGACAAGATTGTGATCATTGGAGCCGGTGCTGTCGGTATCGAAGCCGCCATCGATTTGAAAGAAGATGGTAAGAATGTGACCGTCATCGAAATGCTGCCCGACCTCAGAAACCTCAGGGTTACCTCCAGCGGGGCGGCTTCGGAGCTCACGCAGATGGTTAGAGATCTTGACATTCCGGTTCGCTTAAACTGCAAACTGGAAGAGGTCACCGACAACAGTGTGCGCTGCCAGGACACCACAACCGGAGAAACACTGGAAATTGCCGCCGACACCGTTCTGCTTGCCATCGGGGTTACACCGAGATATGCGGTAGCGGACAGTTTTCGCCAATGCGCCGATGCAACTGAGGTGTTTGTCGTCGGCGATGCGGCATACACAGGCAACATCGGACCCGCTGTCAAGTCCGCCTTTCGCGTCGCAGCATATATTTAATACTGTTCTCCAATTAATCGGAAAATAGTATTATAACACATTTTTGTTTCTCATTGTTTTGCTGTCGCATTCATGTAAAATTTTTCGTTCGTAATTATAGGTATATAACAAATAATAATTACGAAAGGATGTGACACATAAATGGCCAACAGCAATCGCAATGCATCTCCAAACAGCGAATGGACGAAATTTAAAATGGAATGCGCGCAGGAAATCGGGCACATTCAATATGTAAAAGAAAACAACGACCATTATAAAGGCGACTTGCCCAGCAAGGAAAACGGTTCGCAGGGCGGTCCTATCGGCGGCCAGATGGTCAAAAAAATGATAGAAATGGCAAAAACACAAATTCCACAACAGTAATTTTCGATAGGCAGGTTAATCTTCAAAATTGTTCGGTAGTATTGCTGATACGATGTCAATATATTCACTTGCTGTCATGAAACGGCTGCAGTAAACAAGACTCAAAACGAAGACCGGACCTTGGATCATTGGTCTTTGCTTCCAAAAACAGCGCTCCCCCAACCGGCAATACGACTTATGTATTTACAAAACAAGTAAGTTTTTTAACCGACTACTTTCTAGGGGAGGCTCAAAAGTAAAGACTGTACCTGAGGATAATAATCATGGTGCAGTCTTTTATTTTCCGCCCAACAAAACGTATTATATGCTCTAAAAATGTTTTCTATTTTTGATTAAAATCAAATGTTTTACCGGAAACCATGGTACAATAAGTTCAGGAGTAAGTATTATTGAGAGGGTGAGCGAGACAATGGCAAACAAACAAATATTTAATGAGATAAAGGCAAAGCATTTTAAGATCTTGGAGCAATATGTGCCTGTTGTGGCAAGGGTTCACGGAAAGCACCATCCCGAGTTTCTTGATGTCCTGAAGCTGTTTAACGCAATGGCTGTGAAGATAAAAGAAGCGGGCCGGGAAATACCTGCTTTAGGAGAGGAATTTGAAAAGCTCCGGGATATAACAGACAGTTACACCGTTCCGGGCGATGTCTGCGAAAGCTATGAGGCAGTTTACAACATGCTGTCGGAGCTGGATCAGGCCTACCAAGCTTAAACGGCAATGAATGGGTAAATAAAGAAGGTGATGAGATACAAAGGGCTATACTGCGCAGAAAAAACCACATAACATTGGTAAGTGCCGTTTTAATTGTCATTGGTTTTACCAGTGCCCTGGGCTTTAAAAATGAAACTGTTGCTGTCTTGGCCTTGGTGATCGCATCCATTTTGGGCGCCGTGCCCATTGCGATCCAGGCTTATCAAGCATTAAGGGTCAAGGTTGTCAGCATTGATGTTTTGGTGACCATCGCTGTGACCGGCGCGTTTATTATCCGAAACTATGAAGAATCCGCTATTGTCACATTCTTGTTCTTATTCGGCGCTTTTTTAGAACAGCGTACATTGAACAAGACCCGCTCGGCTATTAAAGAATTGACTGAAATGGCACCAGAGAGTGCTTTGAAGCAAATGGTTAACGGCGAGTTTGAGGAAGTTGATGTCGATGAGGTTGACGTAGGTGATATTCTACTGGTCAAAACCGGTGCAAAGATACCGGTTGACGGCACGGTTTTATCCGGTGAAGGCAGCATCAATGAAGCCAGCATTACAGGAGAATCTCTATTGGTATCAAAGGAAAAGGGCTCGACTGTATTTGCGGGCACCATTCTGGATAATGGCACCATCCAAATTACCGCCGACCGTGTAGGGGAGGACACTACTTTCGGTAAAATCATCGAACTGGTGGAGGAAGCCCAAGACTCGAAATCTGAGGCGGAGCGCTTTATCGACCGCTTTTCCAAGTATTATACCCCTGCGGTCTTGGTACTGGCCATACTCGTTTGGCTCTTCTCCCGGGACCTTCAACTAGCCATTACCATCCTCGTTTTGGGATGCCCCGGCGCCTTGGTGATCGGCGTTCCCGTATCAAATGTAGCCGGCATCGGAAATGGTGCGCGCCATGGCGTTTTGCTCAAGGGCAGTGAGGTTATTGGTGACTTCAGCCGATTGGATACTATGGTGTTTGACAAAACAGGAACCCTCACCGCAGGTAATCCCTCGGTTGCAGAAAAAGAGTTTTACGGCGTTAATATTGATGAGGCCCTGGGTTATCTGGCAAGCATCGAGCGGGAATCCGACCACCCTTTGGCAAAGGCGGTATTGGAGGAGATCGGCGAAACCGTCATCTCAAGCGTTGAAAACACAGAGGTTATAAAAGGCGGCGGCATTGTGGCCACTGTTGACGGACACAGGATCGCAGTGGGCAATGTGGCTTTGATGGAAAAAGAAAACATTGTGCTAAGCGAAAAGGAAAAAGCCGACATCGCACGTTTTGAAAAAAGTGGGAACTCGCTTGTGCTGACCGCTATTGATGGAGAACTGAAAATACTGATGGGGGTTCGCGATCAGATCCGGCCCGGCGTGAAAGAAGACCTGCTAAGGCTGAAGAAACTGGGTGTTAAGAACTTGGTGATGCTCTCAGGTGACAATCAGGGAACCGTTGACATGGTAAGCCGGGAGTTGGGTTTAACCGAAGCCTACGGCAACATGGTGCCGGAAGATAAGTCGGCCTATATCAAGAAGCTGATTGAGGAGGAGAAGCAAATCGTCGCTTTCGTTGGCGACGGCGTTAACGACAGTCCCTCTCTGGCCTTGGCACATATTGGTATCGCCATGGGAGGCGGGACGGACGTAGCCATTGAGACCTCCGATGTTGTCTTAATGAACTCTGACTTCAGCCGTCTGCCCCATGCCCTTGGACTGACAAAAGCCACAGCTAGAAACATGGAGCAGAATATTTTCATTGCAGTAGGGATTGTCCTGTTTTTGCTTGCCAGCGTGTTCTTCAGCCAGTGGATGAATATGTCCATCGGTATGCTGGTTCATGAAGCCAGTATTCTATTGGTAATCTTAAACGGCATGAGGCTCCTTCGATACAAGTTGAGGAAGCTATGAGTAAAATGGAAAAGGAGATTGAAAATGAAGAAAGCAACCATCCAATTAGAAACATTAACCTGTCCATCCTGTGCCCAGAAGATTGAAAACGCAACAAGATCCTTGACCGGCGTAGATAAAGACAGCGTGAAGGTTCTGTTTAATTCCAGCAAAGTTAAGTTTGACTTTGACGACGACAAGTTATCTGTGGAAGACGCGGAAAAGGCCATCACCGCGCTTGGATACGAAGTAGTAAAATCGCATGTAAAGGCAAAATAGGCTTAAAATAATATGAAATAAAGAGAGGATAGAACTATTCCCCGGGCATGGGTATTAACCCAACTCGGGGAATAATTTTTTGTTGTCTCAGAAAGGGCATTTGCTGAAGCTTCATATTCTTATGTTTAGTAAGTGTCCTCGGTTGCTCCCGTTATCAATAGCTTAAAGGAATGCCATTAAACCCTATCAAAAAAAACGGTTCAGATGAATCGTGCAATATGTGGGTTCTCACTGTTATCGTTATCGTCATATTTTCGTGGTTAGGTGCAAATATCATAATAGACGAAGACCTGGCGGGAGAGGTGCTGACACGGCCCGGAATCCATATCAACCGAGAAGCCTGCATGAATTGTGCTCTATGCGCAATGAACTATCCCGAGATATTTGAGATGAAATAATGAGGCAAATACAAAGCCTTATGAAGAGTTGGATTTAGATCCGGATAAGCTGGTGAATGCAATTAAGTCATGTCCAGTGAAGGCCATATCGTATGATGTAATCAAAAAAACTAATCGCTCTAAGTATAAAGAAAGCCCAAAGGCCGGCATTTATGCAGATCGCATTTGCCGGCCTTTCGTACTTTTCATTGGACAGGTAGATATAAATAATTGCTATTATTCAGTAAGACTGATCTCTTCCAGCTCCGATTTGTCTCTTATGATAATTTTACGGTGTCCTTTTAATCCGATCAGCCCATCTTCCTGTAATGCGGCTAATTTGCGGCTTAAAGTTTCCTGCGTCATACCAAGCTGTGAAGCCAGATCCCCCTAGGTCATGGGTAAAACGATCTCCTGTCTGTCCTCTGACAGCTCCAGCAGAGCCCCTGCAACCCGCTTGGTCACCGAGCTTAAGCTGATATCCTCGATTCGATTTTCCGCTTTCTCCAACCTTCGGGAGAGCTCGTCCATCACTTTAAAGGCAATGGAAGGGTATTTCACCATCAGCTCCTTAAGCTGATCGCCCTGCAGAACACACATGGTTGTCGCCTCCAACGCCAAGGCGTTATCGGTGAGAGGCAGAGAAGAAAAGAGGGATAGCTCTCCAATAAATTCACCCGGCCCAACCAGGCGGAGAACCTGCTCCTTTCCGCTTGAGTTTAAGCGAAAAAGCTTTGCCCGGCCGGTGTAGAGAACAAAGAGTGTTCCACCTTCATCGCCTGCCCTGTATATTGTTTCGCCTTTCTCAAAACTGCGGGAGGAGGCAACCTCTACGATCTCCGTTCTTTCTTCACGGCTGAGGTTGGCGAAGATGGGTACATGCTCAATACAGCTTGCATGGTTTTCACAGTGGTGGTCGCATTGCATCTAAGTACCCCCTTTCCGCAAATTTCTGTGCTGATTTTTCGTGTCCCGGTTTAGACTAACCGCATAAGAGAGCTTTGTTATATCTGTTTTACCGTTATCTTCATCCCGTAATTCCATTATAATTCATAAAATTTTGCTTTATGGCAGATCTCCATGACGCCCCCTTTAAGGGAGGTGCCTGGTTACTGCGCCTCATTCAGGCGGTGAGATAACGACACAGCCGTCGCGTAGAGCCATTTTGACCATATTGCCCTGTATGCCCAAGCCATGAAGGAATTCCTGCGGAATTTGTACGCGCCCGTTGCGGTCGAGCACGGAAAACTCTTCATGCGAATCGGAAACACTGGATGTAATCGAACTGACATCCTCGATTTGTTTCATATGCTCTGCGTAATCCGACCGCATGATATGTTCCGAGCTTATTTTTCCATCGCGAATATTGGCAACGCGCCCGACTTTTGCCGTAACTGTCATATCGTGTGTGACAATGATAATGGTCAATCCCATTTCGCGGTTTAGCCTGCGGAACGTATCAAAGATATAAGCGGAAGTCGAGGGGTCTACGCTGCCTGTAGGTTCGTCAGCCAGAAGCAGCTTCGGGTCATTGGCGAGTGCTATCGCAATCGCAATGCGCTGTTGCTCACCACCGGACAGTTCCGATAACCTACTATCCTTCTTGCTCAACAACCCGACGATATCCAGAAGCTCCAAAGCACGTTCGCGTCCACCGGATTTATTGTTGAACAGCATTGGCATCTGTACGTTCTGCCAGGCTGGCAGATATGGGATCAGGTTGCGCGCGTTGTTCTGCCAGATAAAGCCGACAGTCGACCGCTTATACATGACCAGTTCTTTCTCGTTCATTTTAAAAAGGTCCAGCCCGTCAACGTACAACCGTCCCGCAGTCGGGCGATCAAGCCCGCCGATCATGTTAAGGAAAGTGGATTTTCCGCTTCCGCTGTTACCGATGATTGCCATCAGTTCACCCTGAGCAACTTTACAGTCCAGCCCCTGCAGGGCCATAACTTCCGTCTCGTCGGTTTTATAGATTTTTACCAGATTGTCACACTCGACCATGTATTCAGCTTCCACTTGTTATCTCACCGTCCTCCATCTCATATGCACTGTCGCCGATTTCCATAAAACCTTTGTCATGGGTTGTCATGACGATCGTGACATTCTCGATCTCATTGAGCTCCTTAAATATCTTGACCACCTTCAAAGCTGTGCCCGTATCCAATTCTCCGGTTGGTTCATCCGCAAACATAATCCGCGGAGAGTGTGCGAATGCGCGGGCGCTGGCTACGCGCTGCTGTTCACCGCCCGACAGCTCCTGCGGCATATGAGATGCACGCTTCAAGAGTCCGACCATATCGAGGCAGCGGGCTGCACGTTCCGAATAGTTTCCTTCCCATCCTGCGAGACGCAGCGAATACTCGACATTTTCCTGCGCCGTCATAATCGGAATGAGCGCAATGGACTGAAAAACGAATCCGATGGTCTTTCTGCGAAGGATCGTTCGATCTTTTTCCGGCATCTTTGTAATTTCCTTGCCGTCGAAAAAGATTTCTCCTTCTGTTACATCGTCCAGCGCGCCCAGCATATTCATAAGCGTTGTTTTGCCGGAACCGCTTCGACCTTTCAGGATCGTGAGTTTACCTTGCGGGATTTGGATATCAATACCCTTTAAAGCCCAAAACATCTCTCCGCCGGGTATCGGGTAAGCCTTTTTGACGCCCCGTGCTTCTATAAACGGATTTGTCATATTCGCTCCTCCTATTCCTCACCAAGCTTCAAAGCCTGCGATATCTTGATTTTTCGAATCAAACCGCTCAGGATAAGCATACATATTGCAATAACGGCGAACATGACAACCAGCAGCCTGATCATATCACTGGACTCAGATACGACCCTCAGCGGAATTACCGTGTCTACAGATGCATAAGCGATCTGCACCAGCGGTAAATACAGCTTTGAGACCAGAAGTCCGACCACAACGCCCAACCCGACAGAAATTCCCGATATAAATATCTGTTCGTTTATGAGCATCTTTGAGATTTCTCTCATGGTCATCCCCATAGCGCGGAATATGCCAAAGAGCAATTCGCGTGAGCGGATCGATAAGATCCAGTAGATTAAAAACCCCACCGTACATACGATCAAAACAATCACAAACCCGACGGTTAAAATACCGTTTGTACCTTGAAAAATCGGGTCATTCTTCAATGCGACAATATCAGCGTTTGTATCCCGAAAAACAGTAAATGACGTACCGGTATTCGTCGCAAAATCATACATAAAATCGGATGAATGCTCCGCGTTGATCCAGATCTGATATGGCGTCAGTCCCCACTGTGACTGCAAATAACTGAAATTCGCAACAATCAGGTAATTTTCCGTTTCCTTGATCAAGCCATCTTCTCCGATGCTTAGGATTGTCGGATTGTATGTCGGCCAGAAATCTATGAACCCATATATTACACCACGTGCCGTAAAGTGGTCCTTGCTGTTATATGTGATGGTATCACCCAATTTATAACCCAGGTTTTCCTTCATGTTTGAGGATACCAGTACAGCGGTTGGGTTTTGTGAAATCGCATTGAGATATCTGTACCAGTGGACAGGTAGAAGACTTGTATCGAAACCGACGGTGTTTCCGAATTCCTTTGTGTGGATACCCATGACCGTAGCACTGGTCCATCTGTTGGTGGTTGACGAACAAGAAGCATTGTCGTCATATATAACCTTGGTGATGCTCTCCACACCGGCAAGCTCATAATACTTTCTGGAATCCGGTTCCGAATATGTGAGTTTGACGATCCCGATATCGTCCTCTGCAACCTCAGCCATATTGTTCAACCACGGTTCTTGAAGGACAATTTCCGCGCCGTTCATATATTTGATACGTGACTCCTCGTTTGTGTTGATCGTACGCGCGGTCTGTGAATTGAATATGCCAATGGCAATCGTTACAACCAGAAATGCAATGATATAGCCTTGGCTGCCCCTTGTACGCAGCACCCAAAGAAAAGATGCGAACAGATCGGGTTTCCAGGACTTTTTCCCTATACGATATATCAGCCATACAACAGCCGGTATTATACGCAAGCATACAAGCGCCGCTCCGATGATAAATAATGAAGACGAAAGGAAAAGCAGAGGATCAAGGCCCGCTCCCTCCATGACTTTTTTCGATAGCATCTCTTTCTGGCCGTTGAACGAATACAAGCCGTATAGCGAGATGGCAAGCAGAACGAAGTCCAGGAAAAACCTCTGTACAAACGGCTTGTCTGAGCGGTTTTTTCTTTGTTTCTGATTGACAATGCTGGCTTTTGCGTATTTGAATACCGGCAACACCATTGCAATAACCGAAAACAGGGCGGCTGCAATCGCATATGTAAACACCGTATCGGTATACTCAACGATCAGTGCTTTTCGCGATACGAACTCAAGGAAGACATTGGATGACCCCAATATCTGGCAGATCAGAGATGAAAGGGGAATTCCGGCCACCAGCGCAATCAGCGCAACAACCCCGCTTTGTGTAAGGTAGACCAGAATCACCTGCTTTCTTCCGGCCCCGCGGCTTCGTATGACCGATATCTCCGACGACTCCATTTCAAGGATCTGACCTGCAACCATGAATATAAACGCAGCAAGCAGAGCATAAATCGGAATCTGCAGGATACGCAGCGTGACTGTTGTCCGCTTTGCGTCCACAAGGTACTGCTCAAGAATATCGCCGTAATAATTCCGGTAGCTGATGTTGTTAATCTTATTATGGGCCTGAGTATAGTCCTCAGTCTTGCTATAGATGAATTCGGCATTATCTGTTGTAATTCCTGTATAGTCAAGAATGACAAACCAAAGACCTTTCAATTTATAGGGCAGCGAACCGTAATCGCCGGTTAACTGGTTAAATACGTTTTCCGGTATCATCAGCTGTGTGGTATAAGTGGACGGAGATTTATACCAGTATCCGTCATCCTTTTCGTCTGAATCAAACACGCCGGCGATCTTTATCTTAACAGGTGATCCGTCCGGCCACTCCAGTTCGTCAACGACCAACTCTTCTCCGATGATCAAATCCATATTGATCAGCGCTTTTTGGCTGACCACCGCTTCGATGACTCCGTTTATTACCGTTTCCTCATACAGACTTCCGTTGACTATGTTGATATGATCTTCAAGACCTGACAGAAATGCGATTTCAACCGTCTGGCTTCTTTGAGATTCCATACCTACGGGATGAGTCACCACCTCAGTAAGTCCGATGTTTCTTAAGACATGCTTTGCCGTGATGCCAAGCTCACCTGCCATATTTTGAGCCATTTTATCTTCATTGATAAAATTTGCAACATAACTGCTGTCAGCTCTGCTATATGGGTTCACTGTGGCAACAAGATAGGCTGTTGACGCATAACGACCGTTTTCTTCCACATAGTTGCTGAAAGTCTCGGTTAACATGCGTTGCAGCGACGCTTTTGTATACATCGGGCTGCTCGCCGCAATGGCAACCAGTAAGATATTTCCGATCAGCAAAGCAGCCATAAGCCATTTTTTATTCAGCATTTTCCGAAGAACAAATATAATCAAAACCATCGCCTCCGATCAGGACGTATATTGGTTCGTAATAACCAGATCGCCAGCTTGAACTCCCTCAAGAACCACTATCTCATCGCCAACCTTCGGCCCGCGTACAATATAGCGTTTTCGCGTTGTGTTACCTTCCAGCAGCATGACATAATAATCCCCGCTTTCCGCCATCACCCCTGTTCGCGGTACGGTCAAAGTGTTTTTTATCAACACATATTCAATGGATGCCTTGGCATTGGTTGTGGGCATAACCTCCGGGATCGAATCGAGCTTGATATAAATCCCGTTACTCATATATGGTGGCAGCAGCTCCGGGGAGGACACAACTCTGCCTGTAATGGAATAGTCTTGATCTCCTCTTCTGTAGGTTATGTTGACGCTCATGTTGTAGATGAACGTTCCGATCCCAGAATTGGTATACATCAACAGGGAATCCAGACTGTTTACGGACATAAGTTTGGTATAGGGGTCAAGCTCGTCGCCTTCCTTTAGATTTACCAGACTCTGGACTCTCCCGTCATACGGCGCGTAAATGTGTTTTTCCTCCAACTCCGCCTTTGCTTCACTCAGCCGGGTTTGCATGGAGTCCAGGTTCGCTTTGGTATTAATAACATAAAGATTATAGGCTGCCTGTTGTTTTTCGATGTTCAGCTCTTTAATGCGCTCTGAGTATTCGTCTGTGGCCGGCATTGCCTTTGTCATCTCTATACCGGCCTCCATGATTTGACAGTTCTCTTCAAAACTCGCACGCGCAAATTCAAGCTCCAAAGAAATCTGTCTGACATCCGATTGGTTTCCCGTTCCAATCATAGTGGCAAGGACATCGCCTTTGGCAAATTCTCCGCCGCGTTCTACCGCAAAGCTCTTGAATATCAGTTTTTCTCCGCCGCTGTTGATGCTCCTTGATTCGGCATATACGGGTTCAATGCTGGTGGATGCTGTTTTAGTAAGATCTTTATAAACCACTTCCTGCGTTTTATAGGTTGTCGTTTTGGTATCAATCAGATCCCCGGCGGCAAGGCTGTCGGCTTCCTGCTCTTTTGTACCCGAGCAGCCTGTACACAACAACAGCACAGCGGAGAGAAACAGAATGAATAAACGCTTAATTTCCGACATAGACGATATCCCCCTCCTTGAGCCCCTCAATAATTTGCGCTACAGACGTAGTCTTGATGCCGACTTTCACGGTTTTTCTCATCTGCGTCCCTTCTTCCGTGATCAGATAAACAAAGCTTTCCGCGCCTTCTGTTTTGACCGCATTTATAGGAACAGTCAATGCCTTTTGTACATAATCGCTGACGACATAAATAAATACGCTCATACCGTTTTTAAGATCACTTTGGTCATCGTTTATTATGAAGTTGGATTTCAACGTTTGGTTGGTCGCAACAAGCGATAAGTATGTAGCGCGGTCATATGGTACATATGTGACCTCGACGCGGCCATTGCCTGTCATCGCATATACATCGTATGCGTTTTCCACCAAGTCGGTTTTTATGCTTTCGCACGATATCATGGATGTTGTATCTTCAGCAACCCAGATCATTGTTACATTTGCCTGCGCCCAGGATCCAATCCCCGCAGCACAGAAGACCACCGTTCCATCTCCTGTTGCTTTTATTGTACAGTTATCGATCATTTCCTGATACATATTAAGCTGCTTTCGGTTCTGCTCCATCGACATTTGCTGCATCTTAATTGCAGCATTATAAGAATTGCGCAAACCTTCAATCTTGACCTCTTTCAGTTCTATCTCAATCTGGTCAAGTTCCTCATTGGCCTTAAGCTGCAAAAGCTCGGTCTCTGCTATCTCAATATCGCATTCCGTTTGCTTGTTTGTCAGGGCGTTAACCTGCGCTGCGTTCGTTATGCTTTTTTCCAGGGAGTTGACCATGCTTTGCGCCGCACTCACATCCAGCTGTGCAATCACGTCACCTTCCTTGACGCTGCTTCCGATACTGACATTGATTTCGGCAATCATGCCACTGGTGGTAAAGCTGTATTCGGTTATCTCCGGCTCGACAATGCCCTCATAACTGGCTATGTTGTACAGCTCTTGGTTCTTGGCTGTTGCGGTATCGATATCCACGACAGCCGGTTCCAAAAGCTCAGGTATTTCTTCTGATTCCGACGGTGAGCAGGCTGTGAAAAACACGGAAACCAGCAGCATAAACGCCGTCAGAAGCGGTATTAGTTTCCTCATCTGCTGGCCCTCCTAGCTTATGATAACGCAATCGCCTTCGGAAAGGCCGCTGGTTATCTCAGTGTATCTTGTCGTCTTCAGGCCGATTTCAACGGGTTTTATCTCAATTCGTCCGTCTTCTTTCTGAAAATAAACCGTATACTTGCCGTTTGTTTCGGTAATCGCCGATGAGCTTACCATCAAAACGTCCTTTCTTGAATCGATTAACAGATCGATTTTACCCTTTGTGTTACCTTCGGTTGGTGTCTCGGCTCCGATTACGGAATAATAAATGGCCTTGACATCATCTGATCTCTGTGCATCTTCCGGAGCAAGTCCAAGGTCTTCCGGAGATGTGACGACACTCTTATACACGATATCATCACACAGAATATCAATTTCAAGACCAATGGGGAAATAATCCCGATTGTCGGTATACGCCACAAAAGCGGAGGTTGAGTCATCGGTAACCGTAACGACCTTTTCCCCTGTAATCGTCGTCGACATTGTGGTAATCTCTTTTACATAGGTCACCGTACCGTCAATATCCGCGTAAATTTGTTTGACTCTGATGTCTTCTTGAAGTTCCCAGAGCTTGAGTTGTTGAATTTCAATCAATGCTTTCAGATATTTTATTGACGCTGCGCGTGCATCGGACGATGCGGTCGACATCGAACCGGTAAGCTCTTCTGACCTCAGTGCAAGCTCGTAAGCTTTTTTTGCTTCGCCCAACTGGACATTGAGCTGACGAATCGTGAACTCACAACTTTCGATTTGTGCCTCAATCGCGGAAATGTCCATCTCAGCCAACAATGCGCCGGCCTCGACCCGATCACCCAGTTCAACATAGATTTTTCCGAACGGCGCACCGGTTACGGAAAAGCTGTAATGCACCACCTGCATGGCTTGATATGTACAGGTTACGGTTTTTTTTAGTTCCATATCACCCCGTATGACATTCGTGGTTCGGTAATCCGAGCCATCGTAAGGTGTTACGAGCGGAAGCTCCGGTATGTCCGCTTCCTTCGGCAGAAGAAAACATGAGGTCATCAGGAACATCATAAAGACCGCAAGCAACAGGGTTCCAAGCTTTTTCAGGTACAACGCGCATCAACTCCTTTGAGCCTTATTTGGTCATATCTTACATTTGTATGTGACCTATTCAATACGTAGCTAACTTAACATCTCCGTATTATAACACAAAATTTTAAATTACTATATGAAATGTTAATTATTTTCAGCATAATATTGTACAATTTTACCATCACAAATAAGTCAATATAAACAAATAATCGCTTTAGAAAATGGTAATACTGCCTATTTCCATGCCAAATACCATTTTCCATTCATGGTCACGCTCATATGCGGCTGAGCTATTTGAAAGATATGCGTATTTTAATAAATGAGCGGCGGACCGATTCAGCCCACCGTGACAAACATAAATGAGTTTAATCAAGTCATTTGCCGTATGCTCCCCTTCGCGTATGTTCTTGTCTTTTTTACGGCAATAAAAACAAAATATCCGTCCGTCTCCGATATTTTTGTCCCGCCGAAGATTGTAGTGAGCTTGTTTTTATACCACGCTTTCCGCCTTGTCACCATAATCATTTTCCCGCCGACACACAGCCTGTTGAAGCCCTTTTCGATAAATGTTTTGGCAACTGAAAAATCCGTATGATATGGCGGGTTTGATAGGATCATCGAAAAATCTTTATCATCCAGATTAGTAAAACAGTCGCTCTGCAGGATTTTTATCTTATCGACGTCGTTTATGCCGGCGTTTATTTTGGCCAGCTCAACGGCGCTGTCATCAATATCGGTCATCACAACGTTCTCGGGACCGATCAGCTTCGCCGCCGTTATACCGACGACGCCATATCCGCAGCCCAGGTCCAACACTTTATCTGTCTTGTAAAATTCCACTGCGGAGAGCATAGCCAAAGTGCCTTTATCAATGTGCTTTGGTGAAAAAACATCGGCAGATGTCATAAACACCAAATCAATACCTTTCACATTTTCATGAATTGTTGTATATGCTTTCAATAGTACCCTCCGTTTGCGGTTTCAACCGCTTATACGTATTTTAAATATACTCTTTTTATGATATATCGTCAAACCACTTCTTTATTCTCATTTTTAATGGAATAGACAAGATAAAAATCCTCCGGATTCACCATTGAAGGATTATCCGGAGGATAGTTAAACCGTTATTACGGCAGTCAGCCGCCGGCCGTCAGTCGCGGGCCGTCAGCCGCGGGATTCAACCTTTTCGAGGAATGTGTTGTATGCCTCAGTATAAATTTCCTCACAACGCGAAAGGCCAAATTCTTTAAGGCCCTGTACATAACTGTCCCATTCGCTCATGGGTTTTGAACCGTCAACGAACGCAAGCCAGTTCTCAGCCATATATGTACCTATATCTGCCGCGTGTGAATTGATCTCTGTCGTCTGCTCAGCGCTGAATTTCAGGCTCCTGGGCCAGTCATAGGCCTTATCGTATCCCTTTATGATCCAGGTGTCGCGCATGAAGTTCACCAGTTTTTCTCCACCGGGATAGGCATAGGTTCTCAGGTGGTGCTGGATGCCCGGATCGGTGAAGGGATTCATAGCATAAACCAAAAGCAGCCACGGTGTGCTGATGCCATCGGGATTGTTGAGCGCAAAATCGGTCAGCAACCGGTTTCCGTTCTCGTCATATTCCCAGGTGATGCCCTCAACGCCCCAACTGATGAACAGCGAGCCTTCAACACTGTACCCGTAATCGCACCATGTGGCAAGCAGAGGGATGTTTTGGCATCGGGCACTGATCACACAACCGCCGATGCCGCCGCCGACGGCCATGGATGAGTTTTCACCGTATTGCAAAAAGTGCAGCTGCTGGCCTTCTTGCATAAGCGGTCTTGTTAAAGCGACCCATTCGCAGTCGGGATCACTGGTGTTGATTTCCAGGTCCTTCAATTCGCTGGGGTTGAAGGACATATAGCCTATGACATTCGTCGTCAGAGCCGCGTTCATATCCACTGTCAACGCATAGGAATTCCAGTTCGGATCGATAAGTCCCTCGGCGTGCCAGTCGGTGAGAAGCTGCATCAGATATCTGTCGTCTTCCTGCGTCAGTGTAAACTGCGGTACCCCGTCCACAACTCTCGGGAGCGGAAGCCCGGCCTGATTGAGGGTGGCTGCGGTATTGTAGCCGCAAGCAAAAGTACCGGATGAAATTTCGACCATGCTAAATATACCCATCGGGCCCTGAGATCCGATATCAATTTTAAACCGGGTGAGCATTTCGTGGATATCATCATAGGTAACGATCGCTTCCGGTGTAAGGCCCAAATCTCTCAGCCAGTCGGCTCTCGCGCAATAGCCGGTAGCAGGCATCGGCTCTTCCGTACCCAATGTAAAGCTTAAAATGGTCGTATCATTATAAAACAGTAGATCGAATACGTCCGGATCGCTTTCATAACGGGTAACCTGATAGAGGTAATTCGGTATGTACTCCTTATAATCGTACAGGTTGGCAAAATACCCGTCTTCTATTCCGCTCGTGATTGGCCCTGCGAAATAATAGTACACATTTGACATCAAGTCGGGTAAGTCATCGGATGCTATGATCATCGAGAGGTTTTCGCGCATCATATCGGAGCTGATGATCATGTATTCGATGTTCACACCGGTCTTTTCTCTGAGAGCGCTCTGATATGGCATGTCTCCGAAATTATCCTCTGTGATGGCTTCGGGCGAATAGCAAGTGGTCCAGAAGGTAAATACCTCATCTGTTGTGCTCAGCGGCAATTCGTATTCATAATTTGCCAGAGGAAACCCTCTATCGTTTACTTCGTATTTCCCGGCTGCGAGATTGTAGGGGGAAGCGTCTTCGGTAGGTTCCGGCGTCTGTGCAGTTTCGGTCGGAGCCGATGTTCCGGTCTCCGACGGTTGGCTATCTGTGGGCGTTGTGGTCGTACTGCCTTCGCATCCGGCGAAAAGTGCAAGGATGAACAGGATCGAAAGCAGAAATGCTAACTTCTTCATAATGCTCCTTTCAATCTTCACTATTTGCCATCTGTTTTTTGTTCATTAACATTATATTAACAATTTTCTCATCTATTGTAAATATTATGGTAATGTCTTTTCGGCATATAATATATGGCGAAATTGAATACCTTGCTAACAGCTGTTTTCTCAGGTCTTGAAAAAGCAGGATAAATCATAGATGCCGGGCATAAAGATGCAATCACGCAAGCGCCAGGGCCGCTTGCGTCTTAAATTATCTGTATTTTTATTGAATCAAAATAAATTAAAGAAGCGATAAACCCCTGAAGGGAGGCTTTCGCTTCTTTATCTACCTTAACCATACGTAGAATTCGGTACTTTTCGATGCCCGGTGGTTATTTCTGCTCAAAAAACTGAACATTTAAACCGTTTGGATCCTTAATCAGAAAAAACTTTGCACCGGATGTCTTAACCAGCCCGCTGTGTATTGGAATGTTTTTGCTCTTTACCGTTTCCAGCATAGCGTCAATTGAATCAACGGCAAAGCCGATGGACAAAAAGTCTCCGTGGCTTATGGCGCCGCTTTGGTTTTCATCCTTAATTAATTCAACCAATGTTTCGCCAGCTGTGCCGTTACCCATAAAGGCGATTTCCATGCCAGGTCCTGCCGGAAAACGCCTGATCACCCGAAGCCCTGCCAGCTCTGAGTAAAAAGCAACAGACTCCTCAAGGTTTTTTACATAGATTGTCGTCCACAGAAATTTCATGTTCATCCTCCATAATCGTCAATAATTTTTCGTTCATCATATCACATGAATTACACTGTGAAAAGGTTTGACTGTTTCGATATGACCGATTTTCAAATTGTTAAATGCTGAAAATCCGCAGAGTTGAATTTTCGGCATAGATCCGCGGTCAAAATAGATATTGTTATTTTTGTATTTTCATATATAATAGTATTATTATTTAGACTTCTTTTATCGATATTATGGAGGGCATTATGGAAATAATCATCAACAGACATGGCGAGGGCAAGCTCTC
>JAAYJC010000051.1 GCA_012523085.1 Clostridiales bacterium | reverse complement strand
GTGCAAACATGCCAATACGCGCCTGTTCGCTTGAGTGTTTTCGGATGAAATGGTATAATCAAATTAACCTAAGCGACCGGTATCTTAAAAAAGAGCGCCGCTGCGGAAGGGGGAAACGGTGTTGGGATCAGATCCGGATGATGTAAAAAGAAGGCTCAGGCAGCTAAAAAAGCTTGAGACGGGGATACGGTTTAAAAACCGGCAGCTGACCGGCCGGGAGAGCTATGTCTGGAATATCTTCTTCTCCACAAAGGACGACGAATCGGTTCGCTATCCGTTTCGTCTGCTTGTTGATATGGAAAAACAGGCCTTTTCCGACGTCATCGCCGAGTATTTTTCCATGGTTTATTTTTTGTATTACAAGGAAAACGGGATTCTTGACCGCGACCTTTATGATCCGGTGCTGCTGTCGGAACTCGGGCTGCCCGCACACTCGACCTCGGGAGAAATCAAAAAACGATTCAGGGAGCTGGCGAAAAAGCACCACCCGGACCGCGGAGGGGACAGCGGAAGCTTCATCAGGCTGATGAGCATCTATCAAAAGCTGATTGAAAGCCGTTAAAATGTCAAGATTATTATGGTGATTCATTTTTACATGTGTTATACTGGAAAAAAGAAAACCGACGCTGAAAACGGAGGTATTGCGATTATGTTGAAAAAGATGCTATGTGCGCTGCTTTGCGCTGTTCTGCTGGCAGCTCTGTTGGGGGCCCCGGCATTGGCGGCCGAGAAGAATGCGGGTGCGGAGGAACTGATAGCCCTCGGGCTTTTTAAAGGAAGCGATAAGGGCCCGGAGCTGGACCGCGAGCCCGATAGGGTTGAAGCGGCGGTTATGCTGGTGCGGCTATTGGGAAAAGAAGAGGAGGCGCTCGCTTCTACATACAGCCATCCGTTTAGCGATGTGCCCGGCTGGGCTGAACCGTATATCGGTTATTTGTACGAAAACGGCCTGATCAACGGTATTTCGCCGGACGAATTCGGCTCGGATGTTCTATGTACGGGGAAAATGTACGCGACGTTTGTGCTGCGAACCCTAGGTTACAGCGATTTAAACAATGCGGATTTCGCTTATGAAGACGCGCTTGATTTCGCGGCGCAAATCGGGCTTGTCGAGAAATATAGTTTTTACACACCGTTTACGCGCGGTGATATGGCTTCTCTATCGCATGCCGCTTTGTTCATGGAGCCGAAAAATGGCGAATTCGGGACTCTTTTGGAACATCTGACCGAGCTTCATGCCGTACCGGCGGATTTGGCCGGACAGTATTTAGAGCGTTATGCGCTGTTAACCGAACTCAAAGACGCGCTTGCCGGCTTATCCGATGCAAAAACGGCGGATGCCGCTATTGAGCTGAGCTGCATTGTGCAGGCGGGAGAGGAGACGCTGAGTCTGGATTATGCGATCACCGCTAAAATAGATATAGGCAGCGAGATGCCGCAGATGGCGGTGAATCTCGAAATGAAAATGCCCGAGATGCCGGGAGACGTAAACAGTCCGGATAGCAGCATCAACACCGACATATACTATCTGGACGGATATCTTTATATTAATTATGACGGAGAAAAGAATAAAAGCCCTTTGGATCCGGAAGAGTTCATGGGGGAGATTGCCTATTCCTTAAATGCCGACGAAATTTTACCCTATCAGTTCACTGGGGAAGTCGACAAACAGACAGTCGGGACAGATACTTTGTACACGCTGTCAATTCCGGTAGACGCCGCGCTCTTTGAGGCGCTGCTTTACGATATAAATGGCGGAGAGAGAAGCGAAGAGCCCCTCGTGATGGTACTCCGATTCACGGCAAGCGCCGACGGGAACATAAACCGGATAACAGGTTCGGCAGATATGAACATGGAAATAGATGCCGGCGACATCCCTGCCACCATAAAGGTAAGCTTTGCGTTGTCGATAGATTTAGGCGTGCCTGTTGCCATTGACCCGCCCGACGATTTGGACACCTATGAGGAAATCGACGATACTTATGTCATGCCGGAGGATTTGCTGGACTTTTAGCGCATTGGCTGAGCGGGCCTGCCGGATCAGCGGCTTTTGCCGGGACAATGCCGGTCCGGCAAGACGGAAAATTTTTGTCGCGGCACATCTGTTCAATGTCGGAAAAGCGGCTTGACAAATTCCGATTTTCTGTCTATAATGGCTAAGCTGTGAAGACGGCAGTTAAGTATGCGAGAGTGCTGGAATAGGTAGACAGGCACGTTTGAGGGGCGTGTGTCGATAGGCGTGTGGGTTCAAGTCCCATCTCTCGCACCAATACTTTTATGAAAACCGCTGTCAAAAGCATAAGCGCGAGTGGTGGAATTGGCAGACTCGCTAGATTCAGGTTCTAGTG
>JAAYJC010000050.1 GCA_012523085.1 Clostridiales bacterium | reverse complement strand
GCGCGTAATCTACAGCGAACTGAACAACTGCACACCTGTCATAGACATACTGCCGGACCTGCAGGCGATACGGTGCTTCGGTCTGTCCGAATACACCAAGCAGGATATCCGCAATTTCAGCAACATCAATGAGCTCAGAAACTACTATATCAGAACCACCGACGTACCCGCCTGCGGCCTGTGGACCCAAGACGACTGCGCGGGCTGTTATTCGCGCGAGATCGGTGACTGCAGCGGCGGCTGCCTGCTATTTAAGGCAAAGCAAATTTATGGCGCATAAAATAAAAGCTTAGCGTGGTTCACAAAATGCTTTTGACATCTTGTGAACCACGCCTTTTTCCTGACTTATGTGACCGGAGGTAACTAACTGACCCACGTTTCAACATAAGTTATCCTAAATAAAGAAACCTAATGTCAATAGCCTTAAGGCCTTGTAAACATTAGGTTTTTTTATGGAGCTTCTATCCAGATTCGAACTGGAGACCTCATCCTTACCAAGGATGCGCTCTGCCGCCTGAGCTATAGAAGCAAATATCGTAAGCCGTACAACAGTATACAATCTGTCCTTTGTTCTGTCAAGAAGGAAAAACAAAGATTTAGCTTAACGCATTGTCTTACCCGGAGCGGTTCACTTCCATACCCACCGGTTATCAAGCATCTGCGCCCAGTCCGGCAGGCAGTGCAAATCCAGTTGTCTCCCCGTTAACGGGTGAGCAAACTGAAGGCGGGAAGCGTGAAGCATATGAGGCTCGGCGCCCAACTTCGCTGCCATCTCAAGCGACTCGGGTGTGCCATATAATTTGTCACCTAAAACCGGGTGACCGATTGTACTTAAGTGAACCCTGATTTGATGCGTCCGTCCTGTCTCAAGAACAAGATCGAGAAGGCTGAAACCCCGAAAAGTTCTCAGTACCTGATAACGCGTAACCGCCGCTGCGCCATCCGGCGCTGCGATCCTGCGCATTTCCCGCTCCCGCGCGCGCTTGATCGCGAGCCTGATTTTATCCGCTTTTTTTTCCGGTACGCCGAAAACAAGCGCGGTATACCGCTTCTCCATATCGGTATGGGCGCACAGAGCCTTTGCATAACCGGACTTTGTCATTAAGATAAGACCGCTCGTATCCCTGTCCAGCCTGTTTACGACATGGCAGGATTCGCCCCCGGTATCGAGAATATGGGCTAGTGCGAAATTCATAAGCGTACCGGAATAACGGCTTCGGGACGGATGCGTAAAAACGCCACGCGGTTTATTGACGACCATCAGCCAATCGTCTTCATAAACAATGTTCAAGCTCCCCTTTTCCGCCGGAATCTCCGGAGCATGCTCATTGATGTAAACGCTGACCGGCTCGCCGGGGGATACCCTGTAATTTGTATACACAGATTCTCCCCGGATAAAGATCCCATTCTCCCGTTTGAGCCTCCGGATTTGGGTCATCGATAGGCGCAGTTTTATACGGAGGATATCGAGCAGTTCCAAACCTGCATCCTCGGGGCATATTACATAGGTCAGTTCCATTCGTTTCCCCCATTCGCGGGCGTAAATCAACGCAAGATGTATTATACATTGGTCAGCTTAATTTTACAAACCCGTATTGATTTCCCCACCCAATGATGCTATAATCTAGCAAAATACGAAAAGGAGATTTTCTTCTATGGATGCGTTACAATTTCTCAGAGAATGCGGCACCTTCTATTATGCAACCTGTGACGGAGACAAACCCAGAGTTCGACCTTTTGGTTTTTTAATGGAGTTTGAGGGCAAAATCTATTTCGGTATGGGTAAGCACAAGCAATCTTTCAAGCAGACAATTGACAATCCCAATTTTGAGATCTGTGCTGCCAATGCAAAAGGCCAGTGGATCAGAATCCGCGGTACCGCCGTTTTAGACGATAGAGATGTTGTGATGGACAAGGTTTTTGAAACAGCGCCTTATCTTAAAAACCTCTACAACGATGAAACGGGGAATGTACTTGGCAACTTCTACATAAAAGACGCGGTAGCTGAAATCGCCGATATGGCCGGTAGCTTTGAATCCGAAACACTATAATATCTCATCTTACGGACTGTCCTTTACGGGACAGTCCGTATTTTGGTCCGCATTTTTCGTCTAAACGGCTTGCGCCTTACGATGATTTCGTGTATAATCCTTTTTGCATCGGGGCGTAGCGCAGCTTGGTAGCGCACCTGCTTTGGGAGCAGGGGGTCGCAAGTTCGAATCTTGTCGCCCCGACCATAGTCATGCAGTCAGACAGAGCATGGCCGAAATGAGAGATAGATTGGAATATTGTCAACCAATAAGGGAGGATAAAATGAAAAAGCTCATATCCATCATTGCGGTATTGGCGCTTCTTTTCGCTTTTTTTGCCGGCTGTACCGTAAAAAAATCCGATAAACCGAATGATAATGGCAATCAGACTCCGTCTGCGATGCAATCTTCAAGTCAAGGCAACAACAATGGAGGTGTCTCCACGCCGGAACCGACCGAAGATCCCGGAAACAGTTCAGGTAACGGCGGCAGTTTATCCGGATATGCCGCCGGAACACCATCAGAGAGCTATGCCAAATATCTTGAGGCAAAATCTGTCGCGACGGAAAAGATTTATGACAAGCTTGATGAAAATTCAGATGAGACCTGGATGCTTTCCCTTACGCTCCTTCCCATCACAATGGTCGATCTTGCCTTGATCCCTCTTTCGGTATTTACCAGCACGGATCCGGCTGTTATAACCGGAGCGCTTGAGTTTTTCGCCTATACAGACATCGACTTCCATGTGAGCGGCAATACATATACGCTGACATATGATGACGGAAACGGCGAGAAATCATCTCTGGTCTGCGATTTTTATCCGGATCAAAACGCTGCCTCCTGCACAATGCAAGACGGCAACGGAGCCGAAGTCATGTTTTTTGAGTTTGTCGAGTCCGGCAGCGGGTATCTTTCACAGTATTATTATCCGGACGATTCAACGGGCGGTTATACGATGCTGAAATCATACTTTGACAATAATATTATTACCTACGGTATAAAAGCGGTTGACACCAAGCCCGCTACGATCATAGGCGGCAGACAGGGCGCTGATTTTGTTAATGACTGCGACACGGTTTTTATCATGGAAGGCGATACCCTGACCGTCATTGAAGAAGGCGTGGAAACCGTTTATTGACATAAAAACCTCCATGCTGCCGCGAAGCGGCAGCACAAATAGTCAGGAAAAATCGATTGTGTGAAACTTGTTTCGCGCTGAGAAGAAAATGGCCGCCGTCATATTTGGCGGCCAAATCGATTTCTTCTGTGTGTGAAAGTATTTTCACGCTATATCTTCTGATCGTAAAAACAAGCCGGGTTTTACTCGACTTGTTTTGTTTTTTTTGTTATAATCATATTAATCAAAATCAGCATGTTCGGCGGTTTTCCGTTATTACTGTGTGATGAAATCCTGCGCTCTCGTTTCCTCCAGAAACGGAATAGACTTCTGACAAAAGGATGGTTTCGGGTACAAAAATCGGCTTTCGTCGCTATGGTTGTAAATTTGGAGGTGTGTTTGTGGGTCGATCTTACGCGGAATATATAAACGAAGCACTTGACACCGAGTTTTCCGGCTGGGATTTTTCAGACATCATCGATACCGGAAGGATGGAAGAAGACTCGTTTGACTGGTCCTACGCGCAAACAGTCTCAAGCCTGTTTGCCGATACCGAGACCTTACTGGATATAGGCACAGGCGGCGGTGAACTTCTGTCTTCCCTGTCCCCTCTGCCCGCACGGACATACGCTACGGAAAGCTACCCCCCCAATGTGGAGATCGCAAGAGAAAAGCTCATCTCGCTCGGCGTTGAAGTCGTTTACATTCCGGAAAATCCGCAACCGCCGTATAATGACCGGCTGCCGTTTGAGGAATCCTTTTTTGATCTTATTATCAACAGGCACAATGCGTACTGTCCCGGGGAAATACACAGGGTATTAAAGGAAAACCACCTGTTTATCACAGAACAGGTCGGCGCGCTCAGTTGCGCTAATCTGCTTCTGGACCTGTCGGGTAATGGCCGGATGCTCAACAGCTGGAATCTCATGAGCGCTGTCAGGGAACTTGATGAGAACGGTTTCAAGATCGTCAGTAAAAAAGAACACATCGTCCCGGTCCGGTTTTATGACATCGGTGCAATCGTCTACTATCTCAAAGCTATTCCCTGGCTGATTGAGGATTTCACACCCGCCAAGTACGAAAAACAGCTCAGGTTTATCGACAGCATCATTTACTCAAGAGGCTATTATCAGACGCTGTCGCATGGTTTTTTGGTTGTCGCAGAAAAAATCTGAAGCATTTACCCGCATAATCGCGCAGACAAGGCGGTAAACGCCTGTCTGCGTATTTTTTAACCGAATTACACTCATCACTTGTGTGTGTTCCGGTCAATCGGTTTTCGCTGATTCTCCTTGACGGAAAAATCGGTGCATGTTAAAATAATGCCTGCCGAACAATTTAAAGTGCAGCAACTGCAATACTATTATAGCGTTTTTGAATTGTTATTCAGGTAGATAATCAATGCATATGAAACGGCTCAGCAGACTTGCTTTGCCGTAAAAAAAGAGCATTTTTGCTCTTTTTTCAAATGCGTTTCGCAAAACGCATTTGTTCAGTTGACATTAAAATAAAAACGATTCCTGATTACAAATAGAAATACACGCGGAAAGGTAAAAAGTCAATGAGAAAATTGACAGCTGCTCTTATCGCCGTTGTCGTTTTGCTGTCCGGTTGCGGAAAAGCGAAAACCGACATCGAGCCTTTTTTGACATATGACCTTGACAAAAATGAAATTACCCAGGAAATCTTTTCGAATAAAAAACTTACCATGCTCAATGTATGGGCTACCTTTTGCAGCCCGTGTCTGGAGGAAATGCCCTATCTTAGCGAACTGAGCGTTGAACTGGCCTCGTCTAATGTGCAGATTTTGGGCCTTGTTGCCGATGTAATGGATCAAAAGGGCGGCATCATCAGCGATCAGGTAAATTATGCTCAGCAGTTAGTCCTTAAAACAGGTGCTTTGTATACGCATCTGCTGCCCTCCGACGGTTTTTTGGTCGATTTACTGAGCGGAGTTTACGCTGTGCCGACCACCTTTTTTTTTGACACCAGGGGAAATCAGGTCGGGGAACCTGTTCTCGGCGGCAAAAACAAGATGGGATGGGAAGCCGAAATCAATGCGCGTCTGGAGTTGCTTAATGAAACATAAACCGATCACCGGCATTCTTATCCCCGCCGCCTTTATCCTGTGCGGGGCGGCATTGCTCGCTGTGGGTATCTGTCTTGGCGAAACGGAAATCGTTTTTCGGAAAGCGGCCCGAATCTGCCTTGAATGCATTGGCATAGGTTGAATAATACGATGATGAAAAAGCATAAAATAAGGCTCGGTGTACAACTTGCGTTTACCGCGCTATCCAATGGCTATATACAAGGCTTTATCGGCGGCCGTATTTATAGCGGCGAGCTAAAACGGCTTTGCGTTCCCGGGCTGAGCTGCTATTCGTGTCCCGGCGCATTGGGCTCTTGTCCGATCGGTTCTCTTCAAGCCGTTTTGAGCAGCAGCGGTTCCGGGTTGCCTTTTTATATCATCGGTTTTCTTGTATTGTTCGGAGCCGTGTTCGGAAAGCTCGCCTGCGGATGGCTGTGTCCATTCGGTCTTGCCCAGGATTTAATCCATAAGATTCCTTTTTTTGCAAAGCGAAAGAAACTGCCGGGCGATAAGGTTATGGTCTTTTTCAAGTATGCCGTTCTGGTCATTGCCGTTTTGATGCTGCCGATGTTTGCAACCAACCGGTTCGGCATAGGTACGCCTGCATTCTGCAAGTATCTTTGTCCGAGCGGTATGTTGATGGGCGGAATCCCGCTTTATCTGCTCAACGCCGGAATCCGGTCTGCTACCGGATTTCTATTCACATACAAGTTCCTTGTGCTTCTGATCATCGTTGTATTGTCCTTATGGGTATACAGGCCATTTTGCAGATATTTATGCCCGCTTGGTGCAATATACGGTCTTTTCAACAAGGTATCATTGATCAATTATCAAATCGATAAGCGCAAGTGCACCGACTGCGGTTTATGCAAAAACACCTGCAAGCTGAATATTGATGTGAAAAACAATCCGAATCACGCACTCTGCATCCGCTGCGGCGCTTGTAAAAAAGCGTGTCCGGCAGATGCCATTTCATTTAGTTGTTTTAATAATGCCTGCTGAACAATTCAAAAACGCAACAACTGCAATGCTTTGACAGCGTTTTTGAAT
>JAAYJC010000049.1 GCA_012523085.1 Clostridiales bacterium | reverse complement strand
TGGCGAAACGCTCACCGTTCCTCTGTACGTACAGCTGGTGGTTAGTCGGCATATGATCTTCAACTGTGCTGTACTGGTTCGCCCTGCCGTAGAGCCTGGGGTGAGAGCAAATGCGGTTTCTGTCAAAGAATATCTCTACAGCTCCCTTCGTAATACGCACATCCACTTTCTGCTTGATGTATTCGTATGGAATGGAGTAATTCATGCCATCAACAGAAATATGGTAGTTCGGTCCGACGGTCGCCACTTTCCACATTGCCAGTTCGAACGGTCTTGGCGGCAAAGGAAGCAAAAGCGGCCTTTCTTTTTAAATTCCGATGCCCGGCTGCCGTCTCTTTTCTGAAAGGGTTTGTGGTTAAAAGTCTCCAGCCGTTCCCGGATAGCAACATTAAGATCAGTGAGAGACAGGAACTGTTCATTGCGAATAGCAGCCAGTATAAATGTGGAGATCACACCGACACTGCCTTCCACCATCGCCTTATCCTTCGGCGTCCGGACTCTTGCAGGGATGACCGCCGTACCGTAATGCTCCGCAAGCTCACGGTAGGTTTGATTCCGGGTAACCTCGTTTCGCCCGTACCTGTCTACGCGGTTTTCAGGTTGTCGCACTAAATGATCCTTGCCACGCCTCCGAAATACCTGTAAGCACTGACATGTGCCGCCGTCCAGCATTCCTGATTCATGGAAAAGAATGCTTCCACATAGCTGTAGCCGCTGAATGGAAGTGTGGCTACAAAAATGTATGCCGGGATCACTTTGCCTGTGTCCGTGTCCGTTACAGCTGCAGTATCTCCCGCCCAGTCTACCTGCATAATTTCACCGGGCTTGTGATTCAGATGCATAGTGGCGTTCTTTTTCAACAGAAAGTCATTGTAGTTCTTGTTGAACTGCGTTTTCTGGTACGGCATCTCTCCGGCTGACCTGCAGGCGTCACAATACTCCAGCCACAGCAGATTCAGCGTTACACCGTTTTTCTGGAGTTCCCGGTAAACATACTCGTAATCAGGCATTTTGAAGACAGGTTTCCCGGTGCCGGCGGGAAACAGCAGATCCGCCAGCTGTTTGTCCGACATGCTGTCAGGCAGAGGATATTGTAACTGATTCTCCTTTGCCAGCCGGAGTGTTTGTACAACTGTAGTTCTTGAACACTTGCACGCTTCAGAAATCTGGGTTTTGTTGAGCCCAAGGCTGTATAGCCTCAGAATCTTGCGGTAATTGGTCATGTCTTTGACCTCCTCTGTTGTATTCACGCATTTGCGCGTAACAAGATAATACCGCGTATTCTCCTTTGGTGTTCAGCGTCGCCGGTGACAATGTTCATCCTCGGCGGCGAGGGTGTTCAACTTGCGCGGTCGAGCTTTTCATTCTCGCGCGGAATATTCAGTATACACAAGATCTTTCTAGTTTTATAACATTAGTCTTTTTTGCACACATATTTACCGCAATTTTATTATTTAATTGTTAATCATTAATACAATTATATTTTAATATGTTTTGGCTAATACAGTTTGGAGGTGCGTTTTTACTTATAATATGATAAGATAAGTCCATACATATTGCGCAATCAGATAATTCTTACAAAATACATGCACTAGACGAAATTTGAGTATTATTTGGAAGGAGATACGAAATGAAAAGAACGATGGTCTTGATCTTGGCAATTTCGATGGTTTTGCTCCTGTTCGCAGGTTGCAACAAGGATAGCGGGACCACAACGACAGCAACACCCGCGCCTACCCAAGGCGCAAGCACTTCCGCACCCGAATCCTCTGCGCCTGAAGAAACGGATGAACCTTCGCCGTATAACTTTGCGAAGGGCAAATACGAAACCAATGCTGACGGATTACCAATCGCTCCGTATGAGTATGAGTTACCGATCACCACAACCGATGAGGTGCTAACATTCTGGACCGCCTGCTACAACCCCGAGTGGTTGCCGCCCGATACGGAGTTGGGTGAAATGCCGGGCGCTGTTCAGTTTCAAGAAAAAACCGGTGTGCATGTCGAGTATGTAGCACCTCCGGCTGCGAGCATGGCGGAAAACTTCAGCATATTGCTTGCGTCTGATGACCTTTGCGACATTATGACGCACGCTGCCTCTTATTATAGCGGACCATTCAAGAACGCAATTGTTGAAGAGGAGTTCTTTATAAATATCTACGATTACAAGGATTACTGCCCCGCTTTCCTGTATGAGATAACCAGAGATCCAAACGACAGGGACCTGATCAATACGGTTTTCCAGGAACCCGACTTTATTCCCCAGTTCGTTGAACTTAAGGACAAAGGCGCTCTGGGCAGCGGTTACTTTACCAGAGGCGACTGGCTGGCCGATTGGGGCATGACGAACGAAGACATCGTAACCCTTGACGATCTTCACAACATCATGACGCTCAGCAAGACCGATAAGGGTCTCGACCATCCGATCTTACTGTATTCCACCATTGAATCAACTTTTTATGAATTTGTTTGCTTCGATACTTTTTTATGCGTCAATTCCTTTGGTTTTCAGCCTTACGTCAAAGACGGCGATGTTAAGTTCGCAAACATGAACGACAATGACCTGCAGGGTATTACGCTGTACAATCAATGGTTCAACGAAGGGCTTATTGATCCCGACTGGACGAGCTACACCAGCAATAATGACGCTGACGACAAAATCCACAGCGGCGCATACAACTATGTTATGGCCGCACCCACCGGAGCCTCGGAAATGTCCGACACGCTGGCACCGGGTGACACCATCGGCTGGGTTCCTTTGAGAAAGCCGCTTCTTTACGAAGGTCAAACGCTTCATCTCGGCCTGACCATGTCCAGACAGCATTACGGCAGCGCGGCAATTTCCACCAAATGCGAAAACATTCCGTTAGCTGTTTCCTGGGTTGACTACCGTTACAGCGCTGCCGGCGCATACGACTGCTCCTGGGGTGTGGAGGGCGTGACCTTTGAATACGATGAAAACGGCAATCCGACACAGACCGAATTCATCTACGCCAATGAGAACCTGCCTCTTATGGTATGGCTGCTGTATGCAACATTCAATACGATAACGGATCCAGGCATGCAGTATATTGAGGCACAGTACGCTTTCCCGGGCGGTGAAAAAGGACTTTATGCTCTGGAATTCTGGGTGGATATGCCTTATGACGGGGCATACCAATGGCCGAGAACCCTCACCACCAGCAATTTCGATGCTGCCGACCGCGATATCTTCAATGCTCTTGCTAACGATATACTCACATATATCGCAGAGAATTATCCTCAGTTTGTGGACAATTCCAAGCCGCTCTCTGAATGGGATTCGTATGTACAGTCTCTGGTGGATATGGGCATCAATGATATTATTGAGATGTATCAAAAATACTACGACGCTTATATGGCGGCACAGGCATAACCGAACGGGTTAACACATTGTCTGCTTTACCGCAAATATCGGTACAAAAAGGATCATTAATGGCACACTAGATTCATAATCCCGTTAAAAATCGGCATAGCTTGATTAAAAAACTGCTATGCCGATTTTTTATGTTCTGTTTTTAATAGAGATGAGTGCTGCTGCTTCATATTTTTTATGGTGAGCAGTATATTACCCCTGCCCTCCGGATGATGCCGATTCCTGAGGAGGATTGATCAGGTTTATAATCCGATCGGATATGTCGATTTCGCCGGAAACGATGACGCTGTCATTAGGCATGAATACTGCATACGGTCCTGGTGAGAGAATAATATCATCGCCTCGCCGCAGCGCTACAATCGTAGCTCCAGTATTCTGCCAAAATTTCGAATCCGCAATAGTTTTTCCGATGATTGGCGAGTTTTCCGGAATTGCATACTCATAACTGCGGAGCGGATCGCTTGTGCGAAACCGTTCGTTTATGTTGATTATTTCATTAATGCTCTCCAGAATCTGATCATTCAATCTGTTCCTTTCATTGAGCAGCTCACTGAGCTTTTTCCGCAGTAGCACCATGTCTTTTTTTGATTCGAACTTTTGTATATACGCCATTGCCTGTTTCTTGGATAATACAACCGCACCGCTGTTTTTCTGGATATCCAGAATTTCCATTTCCGACAGCAGACGAAATGCCCTGCGAACCGTTTCCGGTGAAACACCGTATTCGCTCGAGGTCAGAGAGCGGCCGGAAATTTTTTGACCTTCTTTCATTTCCCCGCGCGCTATTTTTGTTGCGATATCCAGCGCAACCCGTGAATATACCGGAGGCGTCGGATTGTTTCTCATTGCGTATCCCTCGCTTATCGTTAATGATATGAATCTCTCTTATGGATCCCACGTAAAAAACACCCGGCAGGTTATCCTGCTTTACAGCTGATTGTAGCAGAAGTTTTGCATAACCGCAACGAAATTTCATTTTGTAAACATAATTTATAAAATAATGGTAACTGTAATCAATAATGGTTTTATTGCGCTGCGTTTACTGCGTTTTATTTGGATAACATGAAAACACTTTATTTTAATGTTGTCAGGAAAACGGTTAAACGATTTTTGAATTGATTATAGTCTAACGCAATACGCCGAATTTATGGTACATTGTCATGTATTTTGTATATGATCGTACAATCATGCGCATGAATGTATTACATGGAGGTAGAACCAAAAATGAAAAGAGCACTGGTCCTGATTCTTGCTATCCTGATGGCCTTTACTCTGTTAGCGGGCTGCAAGAATAATGGCGGATCTGCAACATCGCCCTCGCCAACAGGGGGAACGAACACCCAGGCACCGACTGAGGATCCAAATTCACCGTATAATTTTGCAGTCGGAAAGTATGAGACCGACGCTAACGGCATGCCAACAAGTAATTATGAATATGAACTGCCGATCTCAACTTCCGATGAGGTCATAACTTTTTGGACAACCGTTTATACGCCCGAATGGATGCCGCCTGATAAAGAGCTGGGTGAAATGCCCGGCGCTGTTCAATTTGAGGAAAAAACCGGTGTGCATGTGGAATATGTTGTTGCCCCTTCCACAAATCTGGCGGAAGCTTTCGGTATTATGCTGGCAGCGGACGACCTTTGCGATATTACAACGCACGCATCGTCTTATTACAACGGACCGTTCAAAAACGCCGTTGTTGATGAGGAATACTTCATAAATCTTTATGATTATAAGGACTACTGTCCAAATTTTGTCTATGAGATCACCAGGGATCCGGATGACAAGGACCTGATTAATACGGCTTTTCTTGAACCTACTTTGATTCCTCAGTTCATTGAGCTGAAAGATCAAGGCGCGCTTGGCGGCGGTTACTTTACCAGAGGTGACTGGCTGGAAGAGTGGGGGATGAAACCCGAAGACATCGTAACCATCGATCATGTTCATGAAATGCTTATGCGCAGTAAAACCGACAAGGGGCTTGATTACCCGATGTTCCTGTACTCTTCAGTGGAATCTTTCGGTTTCAATGAATTTGTCTGTTATGACACTTATCTGAGTGTTAATACGCTGGGCTTAAACCAGCTTTATGTCGTAAACGGACAGGTTAAGCTGGCCAATATGAATGACAATGACTTACAGGGCATTACAATGCTCAATTCATGGTTCAATGACAGGCTCATCGATCCCGACTGGATGAGCTACGCCAGCAACAACGACGCAAATGATAAAATCCACAGCGGTGATTTCAACTATATCATGGCCGCACCCACCGGAGCCTCGGAAATGGCTGACACGCTGGGGCCGGACGACACGATTGGCTGGGTTCCCCTGCGCAAGCCGCTTTTGAATGAAAACCAGATTCTACATCTTGGTTTGCGCGCCTCCAGACAGCATTACGGCAGCGCGGCGATCGCCACTACCTGCTAGAACATTCCACTGGCCGTTTCCTGGGTAGATTACCGCTATAGTCCGGCCGGTGCGTTCGACTGCACCTGGGGTGTGGAAGGCGTGACCTTTGAGTACGATGAAAACGGCAAACCGACACAAACAGAGTTCCTTTATGCCAACGAGCATGTTCCGATCATGATATTTTTACTTTATGCCACATTCAATACGATAACGGATCCCGGTATGCAGTATATCGAGGGACAGTACGCTTATCCGGGCGGAGAAAAAGGACTGTACGCTTTAGAGTTCTGGGCGGGTGTTCCTTATGACGGTGCATACGAGTGGCCAAGAACCTTGGGTACGGATGATTTCGACACCTCAGACCGCGATGCTTATAATAATCTGGCCGCCGATATCTTAACGTATATTTCAGAAAATTATCCCCAGTTTGTGGACAACTCAAAGCCTCTTTCCGAGTGGGACGCTTATGTGCAGGCTCTTAAAGATATGGGTATCAATGATGTGATTGCTCTGTACCAAAAATACTATGATGCCTATCTTGAAAGCCAAGTATAAAGATAGCAACGGCTTAAAAAACCGATGAGCAGAAAGTCAGACAAGGAAATTTCTGTTATGATGCTTCCCTGCCCTTTTAAATAACAAACCAAAGCAGCTGCTAAAGATAACGCTTCACGTGAACTTTCTGCCTATGCAGAACACGGCATAATCGGTTATATCGGTTATGCCGTGTTCTTTTGGCATAAATATTCGAATATTCCGCTACCGCCACATCTCTTCATTATGCTGTTGCCTGTCAAACCGGTTAATGATATTCTCATTTAGAACGCTTGCTGGTTTCTTAAAAATTTTCTAATTAATAATATGCAACGATGGATATACGCGGGAAAATGATATATAATGCTATAGACATTTACTTTCTGATTCGGCGGAGAGAAATATGGAGTATTGTACCTTTCCAATCGAGGATTTAACCCCCCGGCTTTATGAACGCGCATATGCCATGATGGACAGCATAAAACGCGATCGGGTAGACCGTATGCGTTTTGAAGAAGATAAAAAACGATCCGTGGCTGGTGATTATCTGGCCAGATGCCTTATATCAAGGCGGTTTTCTGTTGTGCCTGAGTCCGTAGCGCTTACGTCTTCTGCGTCCGGTAAGCCTGTTGTTTTGGGACCGAAGACCTTTATCAGCATTTCGCACAGTGGCGACTACGCGCTTTGCGCGCTTTCCGAAAAACCGGTAGGCGCAGATATAGAGAAGCTCAAAAAATCCGACGAGCGCGTGATAAGGCGCGTATGCTCCGATGCTGAGATCAGATATATAACCGAAAAGAACACTGATTTCCGCTTTTTCCAGCTATGGACCTTAAAGGAAGCTTACGCAAAAGCACGCGGGACGGGTGTTTTTACCAAAGAAATAAAAACCGATTTTGTGCTCACAGATAATATCCGCACATTTAAAACACAGCAGGGTGTTTTCCATATAAGTTATCTCATACCCGGCTATATCATTTCCATATGTGAGCTGCATGAATTAAAACAGAATTAGACAGAACTTTGTGTTATCTCTATGCTTTCGGCTATCAGCGTCAGATCTCTTTCGTTGACCTTTTCGCTGTCGAGCTCAATGGCAACGTATACAAGCAAATCATTATTGTAGGATAAAACACCTTTGTATATTATCTCTTTCGATTCATATTCAAAGCTCTGCGCTACACTAGCGAAATGTAAACATCCGTGATTGCGGTAATAACCGTTATTACCACCCTCTCGCTCCGAAACCGGGGTATACGCGCCACCGTTATCCTTCGGCTGAGCGTCAAAACGATAATCGTTACCCAGCGCAATCTGATTGTAGATCGCCTGGGGAACATCCTCCGCACCCTCATATTCCTCGTATATGTTATATCCTACCGCGCCGACATATTCTCCCTGAGCGTTATAGATACCCAAAGGAGTCCACGCCCACTCAGCGGATATTTCGAATCCGCTTCTTCCTTTTTACATTAACCGACCAACCCTGCGGAAGCTGAAAGCGCAGCAAAAACGGCTGAATGCCGAATACCGCGGCATTGTATTCCGTCCTTTGGTCATAAGCGGGGAAAGCAATTGATAACGAGTTGATTTCTGCCCGACCATCCGGTGTGCTTATAACGCCCAACTGACGCTCAAAGAACGATTTAACCTCCGCCGGTTTAAGTACGGCATAACAAAGGCTTGGCTTTACATCAATCCGTCCATACCTCGGTATAATCATGGCTGAAATTAAAGGAAACGCCGTAGGATACTCCTCCATTCAAAGCATCTTCAAACACCAAACGGATTTGATTCGTACGGTCGCGGTCACCCTCGAGGCTTTTTGTAACCTCTTCCCTTTTCACTCGCAGTTTAGTAAGGAAACCGGCAATTTCCGAAACCTTACCGGCGGAAAACTCCATTTCCCTGTCATCTGCGCAAATACTTCCATAAGACGAGCTGGTTATTTATTCGGGCGTCAACCCGACGGTTTCAGCCTCCAATAAGCGAATGCTGTCGACCGGATCTGACATCAATCCCACAACCAAACCGATTACCGCGATCATTGACACCACTATAACCCAAAAAGCGGGCTTTTTATAATTAAGCACATTTTTGATTCTGCCCCTGGTTCCGCCCTAACCAAAAGATAGGAATGCTCCTCCGACGATTCGCCTTCCTGATGAAAGAGCGAGCAATGATGAAGAATACTCTTTTTTCACGCCGTTGCTAAGCTGCTTGACAACGGCTTCATCGCAAGCCATCTCCATATCTTTGCCGCTTAGAAGAAAGAGGAATAAACCAGTGAACACACAGCACAATAAAGCAGATAAGCCTTACAAGGTTGTCAAATTGCCTTATATGTGCTTGCTCATGCAGCAATATGAATTCTTTTTCCGTTTCGGATAAATTGACGGGTATGTAATTTTTAGGACACAAAATACCTGTCACCAATGCCGTATCAATTCTATCGGAAAAATATATATTGCTTTTATATAATACCGCGCCTTTCAGGTGCTTCTTCAGCCTTAGAGGGTTGATAACGCCCGAAAGAAGTAGCGAAATCATACCTGAACACCAGATTATGCCGCCGATTAACACCCAAATATGAAACGGATTTTCGCCGATATCAGGTGATGAAATCGGCAAAGCAGCGTTTACCGCATCACTGAACGCATAGCCGCCGGAACTTATTTCCGGCACCGCCGCATAAACGATATCCTGCGAAATCGAATTTACCTTCGCGGGTAAAATGCTGAACATACTCTCGAAAGAAAAAGGGCATATAAGCCGAAGCAGAGTCGCGCTCCATATAGCATAAGAGAAAATCTTTGGCGCTTTTTTCAAAAGCAAACGAATAACAATCACAAACAGGATTACAACGCTGGAGGTTAAAGACATGTTGAGAACTTGCATGAACATTTTTGAAAGCATGGCTAACCTTCCTTATACTCGTCAACGAGCTTTTGTATCTCATTAATTTCTTTTTCACTCAACCTTTTTCTTCGCGTAAAGGCAACCAGAGATTTCGGCAAGGAACCACTAAAGTTTTCATTGAGAAATTGCTCGCCCTGCGCGGTGCCAAACTCGCTTTTGGACATCAGGGAAGTTACCGTACCGCCAATGTTCTGAAAGATACCGCGCTCACATAAACGTTTGAGCATAGTATAGGTGGTAGTCCGTTTCCAGTTAAAGGCTTCAGCGCATAACTCAGTCAGTGCGCGGTAACTGACCGGTTCACTCTCCCAAATAATATCCGCAAATTTCTGCTCCATTTCACCCAATTTATATTGTTCCATAGGACCACTCTACTGTCGTATGCCATTAGACTAATCTGGTCTGACTTTTTTTGTCAGAATTGTCACCTAATGGTAAGCGGTCCGTTCCCGTTTTCGATTGCCTTCACTATTCAGCTTGCATCCCCAGGGCATATTTTGTAAGCGTCAAGTAACTGGTCACATGGTAGGTTAAAGCCAAAGGTAGTACAATCACAATAAAACAGGTTGAAAAAGTAATACAACTAAATCAACCGCGAATGGAGTGATTGTATGGATACACGGGA
>JAAYJC010000048.1 GCA_012523085.1 Clostridiales bacterium | reverse complement strand
CGCTTTCCGAGTTCCTTTGCCAGCTTTATGCGCTGCGCTTCGCCGCCCGATAAGGTCGTGGCGGACTGTCCAAGGCTCAAATATCCAAGACCGACTTTCTTCAAAACGGTCAGCCGATCCATTATGGGTGGCACATCGCAGAACACGGTAGCGGCCTCCGCAATGGTCATTTGTAAAATGTCGGAAATGCTTAGTCCTTTGTACTGTACCTCTAAAATGCTTTTCTGGAACCGCCGCCCGTGGCAGACAGGGCATTTAACCTGAACATCCGGCAGGAAATGCATAGTTATGGTAAGCTCACCGCTCCCCTCGCATTTTTCACATCTGCCTCCCGGAACATTAAAGGAGAAATGTTTTGGCAGCAGTTTTTTCTTTTTGGATTCATCCAAAGATGCATATAAATCTCTGATGTAGGAAAAGACATCCGTATAGGTCGCAGCGTTGGAGCGGCTTGTTCTGCCAATGGGCGATTGGTCGATGGTGATGATATCGCTGACATTCTCCAATCCTGAAATTTCTAGGTGGTCGGGCTTTTCTTTGGAATGACCGAAATAAATTTCAGCTTCGCGGCCAAGAATATCGAACAACAATGTGGATTTCCCGCTGCCGGATACCCCGGTCAGAGAGACGAGCATTCCCAAGGGCAAGTCCATATCAATGTTTTTTAAATTATGTTTATGCGCGTTAAATATTGAAATGCTCTTTCCGTTGCCGGTTCTTCTTTTCGTGGGGATATTGATTTTATCCATACCGGAAAGACAGCGTCCCGTAAATGAAGATTCACAGGCCGCAATTTCTTCAGGCGTTCCTGCGGCGACAATCTCACCGCCGCCCTTACCGGCTTCCGGGCCAAAATCGACAATATAGTCGGCGGCTTGCATAATTTCAATATCATGCTCAATCACCAATATCGTGTCGCCCAAATCCCGCAGTTTCTTCAAAACTTCAATCAGCCTTTTGGTATCGCGGGCATGGAGTCCGACGGTCGGTTCGTCAAGTACATATAAAACTCCTGTAAGACCGCTGCTCAAAAGAGATGCCAGTCTCAGCCGCTGAGCTTCACCCGCAGACAACGTGACCGCAGCGCGTTCCATGTTCAAGTAACCCACGCCGACATCTAAAAGCCTCTTGATTCGCTGTTCTAAATCGTCAATCACCGGTCTTGCGATCAGCAAAGCCTCTTGGGTGGTGAATAAAGGCAGCTTCTGAATCCAGTCTAAAACATCGTCCAACGATTTTTTTGACAGTTCAATAATGTTGATTCCCCCGACTGTTACGGCAATGCTTTCTTTTCGTAAGCGTACCCCATCACATTCAGGGCAAACCTCTTCATGGAATAAACCGCCTAATTTGTCCTTTGAACCGCTCCCCATCTCAGAATGCCGCCTTACGACATTGGTAACAACGCCCTCAAACCGCCCCTCCGGAACTGTTTTGGGCGGTTTGACATCGGGGAAGTGTCTGCAAAATTGCGGGCTTAATACACCGTACAAAAGATAGTCCATCTGTATCTGCCCATAATTTTTCAGCGGCTCATTGATGCTGACAGGAAATCCGTAAAAGCTGCCCGCATTTTCAATAGCCTCCGAATACCGGTCAATGTGAAACTTATCCCAAATGCGAACCCCGCCGTCGCTAATACTCAAATCAGTATTTATAATCCGTTCAAGGTCGGGTGTATTTACGACCCCAAGCCCCCTGCATGCCGGGCAAGCCCCCTCCGGTTTGTTAAAGGAAAAATGGCTCATTAACAGTTCCGGGAGCTTATCGCCGCAGGAGGGACAAGCAATCATGTTTTCATCCACATCGGAGTTACCGATTTTGTCCTCCAACGGTTCATCCCATTGCATGGATTCTGTTTCCATTTCTATTTCAAAAGGCTGGCGTATCAGTTCACCGCAGCGAGGGCATTTTCTGACGCCGAGTTTTGCAAACAGTATCCGCAGATAAGTGAAAACCTCTGTGACGGTGCCTACCGTAGAACGAGGGTTGCGGTTATTGTTCCTTTGGTCAATGCTGATGGATGGGGACAGGCCGATAATGGCGTCAACCTTTGGCTTGCTGATGAAATCTGTCACCATCCCCATCGATTCCATATATTGCCTTTGACATTCTTTTTGAAGGGTATCCAGCGCAAGCGTTGATTTACCGCTTCCTGAAAGACCGGTAAATACCATCAGCTTGTTCTTAGGAATACGCAGCGAGATGTTTTTGAGGTTGTTTTCCTTCGCTCCCTTTATTTCGATAAACGTATCCATTTGATCTCCTCCCGATTTTTTCTTATGGCACATGACACCATCCGCTCGTAATTAATGCCTGCTGAACAATTCAAAAACGCAACAACTGCAATGCTTTGACAGCGTTTTTGAATTGTTCAGGTGCAAGTATTTTTGCTCTTTTTGCAAATGCGTTTCGCAAAACGCATTTGTTCAGTTGACATTAATTATAGAGAAAGACGCGACTGGTTCTTGACTTCCCTTGCGATTTTCGCGCGAAAAATGACACCCGGATAAACCGGGCGCCATTATTATGACGACACACAGGTTTTCTATTTGCTTATTTGGCGAACCGGGCGCGCTTCGATGCAGCCGCGATACCCCTGTGGCTCCATCTGAAACCGCGGCGCATCCTCGTCCGCCCATTCAAAACCATATAGTTCAGGGGAATAGGTTTTCATCACTTCCGACAAATCCGCAATTGCTTCGTCAAAATGCTCGTCCTCAAAGGGCTGCCCTTGGAAAACCATCATTTTGCATGGGGGCAATGGCATAAGTTCAAAACCGTCCGGCACGACACCGGAATAGTCGGCGGGGACTTCGACGCCCTGTGCGTAAGTGGAGGTCCCGGGCGTGCGAAAAGCGTCCGGCATCCACATGCCGATTGGTTCATATAACGCTTCTTTTATGCTGCAAAGCAATCCCCAAATATCACACCCGACTTCCTCGCAATACTCAAAATAATCCTTGGCGTTCGTACCCCTTTTCAATATCAGATTTCTTGCCGGTCGCTCGATAACCTGAACAAAAACTGCTTGATTTGCTTGTTTTCTTTCCATTTGATACTCTCCTTTCAAAAAGTAGAGATACCGTTCACGAATTGAGTTGGGCATAAACAGATAGATAGGAGTAGGGTTTTTGCTGTACTTATGTGGCGTTACGCCAAACTCTTTTGAAAACGCTCTCGTAAATCCCTCGTGAGAATCGAACACAAAATCGAGTGCCACATCAATGACCTTGACCTTTTCGTCCCTCAACTTCAAAGAGGCGCGAGTAAGCCTGAGTGTACGGATGTAGTCAAAAGGAGATTTTCCGACAAACTCCTTAAAAAGCCTTGCGCAATGAAAAGGAGAATAACCTGCGCTTTTCGATAAATCGCGTAAGGTGATAGGG
>JAAYJC010000047.1 GCA_012523085.1 Clostridiales bacterium | reverse complement strand
GGCAGATGCGGTTCCAGCAATGCCCACACTTTATCACTTATATCATGCCTATGGTATGCTGCTTGTTCCATAGAGGAAACCTACTACATGTTTTCCCTATTATACCATATATCTCGTGTAGACACAACCTAAGGCATAATAATACTAATCTACATATAAAACCGTTAATTTTGATTATCCAGTTATTTCATCTGGATTTTTTGCGGTCCAGCTCAGATACTGACAACAGAACAAATGTTCGAGGCGAGTATGTGGACCGGATCATTTTACATTCCGATATGAACAACTTTTATGCCAGCGTCGAGTGTCTGTATGATCCATTGCTGAGAGATAAACCCGTCGCTGTCGGCGGAGATCCGCAAGTGCGGCATGGGATTGTGCTGGCGAAAAACGACATAGCAAAAAATGTGGGGTAAAGACCGGGGAAGCGCTCTGGCAGGCAAGGCAGAAGTGTCCGAATATCGTTTTTGTTTCGCCGCATTTTGACCGGTATATCCGGTTTTCCAAAATGGCAGGGGAGATATACCGCGACTATACGAGCCAAATTGAACCCTTCGGGCTGGATGAATCGTGGCTCGATGTAACCGGAAGCCTGATATCGGGTGACGGAGGGGTCATCGCTGACAGCATACGCGAGCGTGTGAAATCCGAGCTTGGGTCGGATATGAAAAAGCCTGACGCGACGGTCGTAATCGGCAGTGAAGATTTCCGTGAGAAGGTGTGGCCGCTGCCGGTTCAGGAGCTGCTGTATGTCGGAAACGCAACATACAGGAAGCTGAAAGGGTACGGTATTCATACTTTGGCAGTTTGCCAACGGACTGGATACCTCAGAGGTTAGCGAGGCGGGGTATCAATCGGTCATAAAAAGCATCGGTTTATCTGCAGGACCGTCCAGATTTCCGGCATCGCTACGGGCATTATTTATTTAAACTGTGTGGGCGCTCCGGCGACCACACAGTTTAAATATTATATAAAGCGTTTACATCCGGTCCGGTACCTCGATACCGAGAATGGACAAAAGCGTTTTGATCATGCTGCCGGTCAGGCTGCAGAGGGCCAGCCAGGAATCGCGCCGGGGCGCGTCCGGGCATGTCAGAATTTTGTTCTCAGCATAGAATTTATTGAAGATTCCGGCTATATCGAACAGCGTTTCGCAGATTACATTCGGGGCTTTGTCATAATAGGCGCGCAGAAGGCCGTCGGAAACATTAGTCAGCGTCAGCATCAGGTTTCTTTCCAAATCGGATGCCGGGGGTAAAATTTCACCCGGGTGGAAGCCGAGTTCCGATGCTTTCGATAAGACGGACTGAATGCGCACGGCTGTATATTGCAGGTATGGTCCGGTTTTGCCGTCGGAGGCCAGAAAACGGTCGATGTCGAAGATATAGTCCTTGGTCCTGTGGTTAATCATATCGCCGATCTTCATGGCCGCTACGCCGACCATTCGCGCAACACCCGCCTTTTGTATGTCGTCCTCGACAATTTCGGATTGGGCGGTTCGCTCATACGCGTTTTTGGTTACGATATCAATCATGTCGGAAAGACGCATGACGCCGCCGTCGCGTGTCTTGTACGGCTTTCCGTCCTTGCCGTTCATCGTTCCGAAGCCGATATGGGTGCACACGGTATTTTCTCCGGTAATACCGGCCAGTGAAGCGCACCGGAAGACCTGCTTTAAATGCAGGGCCTGCCGGTTATCCACAACATACCAGAGCTCATCGGGATGCCAATCGGTCATACGCTGCAGAAGGGTACCGAGGTCGGTGGTCCCGTAGATGTCGCCTCCGTTGGACTTGACAATCAGCATCGGGGGCATCGGCTCCCTGTCGCCGGGCAGAGAAACATCGACGACCATAGCACCCTCGGATTCGGTCAGCAGATTGCGTTCCTTCAGGATATTGATGACCTTCGGGATATAGGGTTCGGCATCGCTTTCCCCGTACCAGTAGTCAAAATCGACGCCAAGCACTTGGTAATTGCGTTTGAGATCCTCAACCGAACTGTTCCGGAGGTGTTTCCAGAAGGCAACATAACCCCTGCGCCCGTTTTGCAGCTCGAATGTGGCCCGGGCAGCCTCTTCGGCAAAGGCCTCGTCTGTCTTGGCGCGTTTGGAAGCATTTGGGTATATTTCGTTGAGCTCCTCAACCGTTACCGGAGCCTCGGCCGGATATTCGCCCGTAAAATCCGGATCAAAATAAATCAAATCCGGCTTAAGGCGCTTGACCTCGGAAATCACGAGACCCATCTGAAGACCCCAATCCCCCAAATGCACATCTCCCAGTACATTATGGCCCAAAAACCGCGCCAGGCGCTTCAGGCAATCTCCGATGATGGCAGAACGCAGATGTCCCACATGAAGCGGTTTTGCTAGATTTGGACCGCCATAATCCACCACGATGGTCAAAGGCGCCATAGAAGGCAGTTTTAACCTGCTGTCTCCTGTCATATCATTCATGATTTTCGAAATCAGGCTGTCGGAAAGGTTCAGATTGATAAAGCCGGGTTTCACTGCCTCAAGCATCGAAAAGCGGGTATCGTCTTTAAGCCGTGAAACAACCTCCGCAGCAATAGCAAGAGGAGATTTTTTATATATTTTTGCAGCCGACATCGCGCCGTTGCATTGGAACTGGCAGAGATCCGGCCGGTCCGACACGGTGACAGTGCCAAGATCGCGCCGATAACCGGCTTTTTCGAAGGCATCCGACACAATATCGGTCAGCATTTGTCGCAGCAGCATGTTTTTACCTCGTTCATCATTAATCATATCTTTAAATTTAACATAAAACCTCCGCGCTGTAAACCGGAATCCATGCATGTTCGCGTCAGTGAGGCTCATATAATGGGATAAGGATATTATGGGCGCAGCCTTATGGCACGTCCGGAAAGGAAATGGAAATCAATGGAATTTATGGGCCTTACTTCGGTTGCGGTTATAACGGTTTTGTGTTACCTGGTCGCGGCGCTCATCAAGACAACCCCTCTGAACAATAAGTGGCTGCCCGCCATCTGCGGCATTCTCGGAGGAATACTGGGTATTATCGGAATGAATGTGATGCCGTATTATCCCGCTTCGGATCCGCTGACGGCCCTCGCCGTCGGTGTTGCAAGCGGGCTGGCGGCTACGGGTACAAACCAGGTGTTCAAGCAATTGGTCAGCAAAAGCAGATAATCCAAAGAGGAAATACCCGGAGATAGGGTTTACCCATGCGGATGCTGTGGGTAGGGCATTGCCGGGAGCGGGATATCGTCAGTACATCAGGTCAAAATCGACGATATTCCGGCAGGGTTTACCTGTTTTTATAAAACCCTCGAGGTTTTCAAGAAATAAGCTCATCACGCGCTTAAAATAATTCGCGGTTGAACCGGAGATGTGCGGGGTAATCAATACATTCTCCATTTCCCAGAGCGGGCTACCCGGCGGCAGCGGCTCCGGGACGGTCACATCAAGGCCCGCGAATGCGATTTCATGACGCCTCAGCGCGTCAATCAGCGCGTCTTGATCGGTCGTTTTGCCTCTGCCTACGCTGATGTAACCTGCCGTTTTCTTCATTATCCGGAAGCGGCTACTGTCAATGAGCCCTATTGTCTCCGGCGTCAGGGGCATAATGTTCACGACAAAATCACTTTGGGCAAGCAGATCGTTCAGCCTGTCTGTCGGAAAGATTTCATCAAAAAGGGGTGAGGGACGGCCGCTCTTTCTAAAACCGAGCGTTTTCATCTCAAACGCCTTTGCGAGCCTAGCCGTTTCCCGGCCGATAGAACCGGCTCCGAGGATCCCGACGGTTAAGCCGTGAAGCTCTGAATATTCGCGTCGTATCCAGTTTTTATTCTTTTGCGCCGACAGGGAAGCAAACAGTCCTCTTGAATAGCCCAGCATCGTACCGATAATCGATTCTGCGATCGGGACGGCGTAAACACCCGCAGCATTGGTTAAGATAATCCCCTTTTTTTTCATTTCATCGAGCGGATATGAGTCTATGCCCGCTGAAAAGGACTGCACCCATCTTAACTTATCGTTGTTATGGACGATTTCGCTGATAATATTTCCAAAGCCCGCCACGATCTCCGCCTGTATAAGCGCTTGCCTGATTTCTGAGACCTCACCGATGACTATCTCCCATCCGGGTGCGATACGTCCGATTTCCGTCTTGTCGTATGAAGCGCCGGATAAGATTGCAATTTTACTCAAAAAGATACCTCCATATGTTTTGCTGATATTATATATGATATTTTTATGAAACGGAAGAAAGCCTGCATATTGACAGAAATGACCCGGTTTGATAAACTATGTTTACATTGAACTATGCAAATTTAAGTAGCATTTCCGCTTGCTATGCTTAAAGGAGATTGGAATATGAAAAGAATCAGGACTCTGGAAACCAGAGATTTAAGAAAATCCGCCGAGAAGGGCGGATGCGGAGAATGCCAGACCTCCTGCCAGTCTGCCAGCAAGACTTCCTGCGCAGTGGTAAACCAAAAGTGTGAAAACAGCGGGAAAAAGTGATCTTGTATTACCGGTTAATCGCTAATTCAGGCAGATTTCGCCGCAGAGCCTTTATCGGCTGAGCGGCGATTTTTGTACGCCGGATAAAAACCGGCGGCCGGGCGGGAATATAAGCCCCGGGGAGGTTTACTTATGGTCCATCTGTTTCAAAACAACGGTTATCAGATTGCACTGGACGCAGCCAGCGGTTCGGTTCATTTGGTCGATGAGCTGGCATATGACATAATCGGTCTGTATGAGTTGAAAACAGCCGAAGAAATTATGGCTCTGATGCGCGAAAAATACAAAGACCGCTCGGATATTGATGAAAACGCAATAAAAGAGGTTCTGGCCGACATCGAAGAGCTAAAGAAGCTCGGAAAACTCTTTTCGGAAGACGATTTTTCATCAAAGGCAGAACGGTATAAGGCCGGCCGGAGGAATGTCAAGGCGCTGTGCCTTAATGTCGCGCACGACTGTAATCTCAGATGCGGTTACTGCTTTGCCGGAAAGGGAAAGTACCGCGGAGATGACGCGCTGATGAGCTATGAAACGGGAAAAAAAGCACTGGATTTTCTGATCGCAAACTCGGGGCCGCGCCGAAACCTGGATGTCGATTTTTTTGGCGGAGAACCGCTCATGAACTTCGAGGTCGTGAAAAGGTTAGTGGAATACGGCCGGAGCAGAGAGAAAGAAACAGGAAAGTGCTTTCGCTTTACGCTTACAACAAACGGTATTTTGTTAACCGATGATGTGATTGCGTTTTGCAATCGGGAGATGCAAAATGTTGTGCTCAGTCTCGACGGGCGAAGGGAGACTAATGACCGGATGCGGGGGAAGGGCATATATGATAAAATCCTGCCGGGATTTCAAAGGTTTGCCGAAAGCCGCGGAGAAAAAGAGTATTATATTAGAGGTACATATACGCATTATAACCTCGACTTTGCCGAAGATATTCTGCATATGGCGGATTTGGGTTTTACGAAGCTGTCGATGGAACCTGTGGTCTCGTCTCCTACGGAGGATTATGCGCTGACAATGGCGGATGTACCTGTTCTTTGCGCGCAATACGACAAGCTGGCAAAAGAAATGCTGGAACGACATGAAAAGGGAAAAGGCTTTACCTTTTATCATTTTATGATTGATCTGGAAAACGGACCGTGTATCGTAAAACGGGTATCCGGCTGCGGTGTCGGAACCGAATATCTGGCAGTCACGCCGAAGGGGGAGCTTTATCCCTGCCATCAGTTTGTCGGTGAGCCGGAATTTGTTGTAGGGAATGTCTATGACGGCTTATTTGAGCATCCGGTGCTCGAAGAATTTAAAAGCTGTAGCGTGTACAGCAGGGAAGCATGCAAAACCTGCTTTGCGAAATATTTCTGCAGCGGCGGTTGCGCGGCGAATGCGTATCATTCCGGCGGCAGCATCAATGGCATATACCCATTGGGTTGCATGCTTCACCGCAAGCGTGTTGAATGCGCATTGATGCTAAAGACAGCCGAGGCGTTAAGGGACGGAAAACTGTAAGCCGCACCGTTTATTGATCTGCCACCTTCGTGAGAAAAATGTCCACGATTTGCGGATCAAGCTTGACCCCGGCAAGTTTTCGAAGATCATTCAAAGCGTCTTCCTTGTTCAGTCGTATGTATTCCCTGCCGTTTATCAAAGAGTCATACCTTTCTGCTACGGCGATGATCCTTGAAAGCAGAGGGATTTCCTCGCCCTTGAGGCCTTTCGGGTAGCCTGAACCGTCCCATCGTTCATGGTGGCTGAATACGCCTTCGGCTATATCAAGGGTATTTTCAAACAAACTTAATATCCTGTAGCCGGCAACCGGATGCTGCGCAAGCAGATGTTCTTCTTCATCGGTCAGCGACTGCTTACTGAAAATATTTTCGTCCACTACGATCTTACCGATATCGTGCAGGAACCCTGCTTCCTTCAGCTTCTTGACTTCTCTCGCCGGCAGGCCCATAGCTTCTCCGATGCATCTGCACAGCTCGCCGACATGAAGCGAATGCTCCTTTTCTCTCTTACCTCTGTCGTAGAATGAAGCGATGATGGTGTTGAGAATATCCGTGCTGACCAGCTTGCGGTTTAAAGTCTTCTCCTTGTACATATTGTTTTCCGCGTTAGCCATGGTTATATTGATGTCCTCCAACGCGTCGTTTTTGGTGTCGCAGCCCATGGACATACTGCACTTCACTGCGAATATATTGCTCTTTGCCAGCTCTGCCCGGACCCTGGACATGATCTTCTCCGCGTCGGCAGTCGATGTACCGGGCAGCAGTATAACGAATTCATCACCCGCGACTCTGGCTACGATATCCTGCTGCCTACATACACTTTTAAGGATATCCGCGTTTTTCCGGATCAGCTCGTCTCCGGCGGAATGTCCGAATATGTCATTTGTCAGCTTTAAGCTGTTCATGTCGCCGTATATGATTGAAATCGGAAGATTTTTCTCAATATCAATGTCCTTGAGCTTTTCATCCAGGCGCCTTCGGTTATATAGTCCGGTCAGAACGTCGAGTGTGCTGAAATCCTTGATTCGTTTCTCGGTTTGTCTTCGTTCCGTATTGTCCGTAAAGGTAATAACGGCACCAGTGACGGCGCCGCTATTATATTGCGGATAGGAATAATATTCCACATTCATGCAGGTGCCATCTGATCTCCAAAAAACCTCGCTGTCAACATGGGCGCTCTCACCGCTGGTAATCGTTTTAAAAACCATACAGTCTTCGGTATTTATGGCCTCCCCATCGTGCCGGCTGTGATGGATCTGAAGATGCATATTCTTTCCGAGCAGCTGCTCCTGATCGTCGTAACCGAGCAATCTCAGGCAGCTTTTGTTGCAGAAGGTGCAGTTTCCCTGCTTGTCGATTCCATAAATGCCCTCGGCCGTCGAATCAAGCAGAAGTTTGAGCTGGGCGCTTTTTTCGCTAAGCTCAGAATTTTTCTCCTTCAAAGCATCAGCATATATTTTTCTGGTTTTTTCATAATTACCGAGCACAATAGCCAAAAAAAGCATGCTGAAGGTGATATTGAACAGCGCCTGATCGGAAAATGGGGCCGGGTCCCAGTTATTGCGTCCCAGCAGCATATAAGCAAAAATCATTGCGGTAAACAGGAGTGATGCCAGCGTACCGCGCTTAACACCCAGCAGAAAGTAAGCGATGGGCGGGAAGATACAGACCAAAACAAGCACAAAGTGCTTGTTTTGCGCAGTGTAAATCATTGCGGCCAATACCATCGACAAGATCAAAACAGCAAACAGAGACGCCGTTTTAATATTGTTGGTTTTATGAAAATAAACCAGAGCGGCAACGGTAAGCGGCAAAGCAATAATTTCGATGGCCGCGCCAAGATAACATTTGAATAATGTGATATTCATGACTGAATTAATCACACAGACGGCAATTGTGGTAATCAGCAGGGAATTCAAAAAATACACCTGATGATATTCATACCGATCCGGTGTAAATCGGTGGTTATTCGTAACGACTTTTTTCCAGAGAGAAAAATGCATATCCACAACCTCCATATGTCTGCTGCGGAAAGGTTAGTCATACGTAATACGTTTATTTTATATAAACGGAAACAACATGTCAACATTTATGCCACATCTGATAATATCGGCGTTTTATCACTGAAAGATTAGTTTAAGCTGCTTGCCACGGCGAGATGACAACCTGTGTTTTCGACGGGCTGAACGAAATACGTTGTGATAAGGTCGGAAAAAGGTGGAAAAAATTAATGATGTACAGAAAATGCTGAATAAAAAATATGATTTGGTGGATAATACACACAGCATTATTTAAAAGGAGTATGCTGATATGGAAAACAGAAACAACCAAAACAACCGCAACAATCAAAATAAGCAAAATAACCAGAATAACCGCAACAACCAGAACAACCAGAATAACCAGAATAACCAGAACAACCAGAACAACAGGCAGAACAACAAGAGCAACTAAAAGAGCCGGCAGATCCCGGAGATCTTAAATAAAGAAACATATAATACTGTTCTCCAATTAACTTTGAAGAACAGTATTATGGCAAAATGGGTGCCGGAGCACCCATTTCTTATAACCATATGGTTTGGTTTTTCAGATAACGCAGATTTAAGTTTTTTACCAAAGCTGATGTAAAATAATACTGTTTGGGCGGCGTGTTCAATTACTTAATGCCCTGGATTTGCGGCGTGTATCCGCAAATCCATTCAGGTTGACAATCAATGCATGGGGCTAAAGCAAAACGAAAATTGCTACAGCCCCCGATTTATGCCCTGAAGCTGATTCTAAAGCCAAGGAAAGAACCGATCTGTGGAAAAACAGCGGGCAAAAACCAGCAGCCCGGTCGGGTCTGGGGATAATTTTGTGTAAATTCAATTCCTTGAGACAAGAAAAATCGGCTTTGCAGGGTAAAGCAGAGTGATCCATTGCTCCTTAGTTACCGTTCTTCCTTAGTGG
>JAAYJC010000046.1 GCA_012523085.1 Clostridiales bacterium | reverse complement strand
TATGACATTTGTGATAATTCAAATAGCATGTTATAAATATACATAAGGTCAAGGTTAGTCAAAGTCAAAGACTAGATGATTATTATGGAGGTATTTATATGTTTAGTTTAATGCCATACAGGAAAAACAGCAATATTTCAACCAATCACAAGGCATGGGGACCCTGGACTGACATAGACAGAGCTTTTGATACCCTATTCAACGGCTGGAATCTGACTCCGTTCGGGAACAGAGATATCATGAAAATTGATATCAAGGAAACAGAAAATGCGTATACGGTCGATGCTGAGATACCGGGATTTGACAAAAATGACATAAAGATAGAGCTCAATGACAATATGCTCACCATCGAGGCCAGGAAAGACGAACAGGAAAAAGAAGAGAATGACAACTATATCCGTAAGGAAATACGCAAATCCTATGCCGGCAGGAGCTTTTATGTGGAGAACATAAAGGAAGAGGATATCAAAGCAAAATATGAAAACGGCATTCTTCAAGTAATTCTCCCAAAGATGGAGAAAGAAAGCGACAAAAAGAAAAACATAGATATCGAATAAGCAAAATGGCCGCATAAGAGCAACCTTTTAGAGACTTTACGGTTATGACCGGCATAAAGCCGCTTAAGCCCAGGAATATCAAGGGCTGAGCGGCTTTATCTTATTCTTCCGGATGTAATAAACTTTATTAAATTAAATTAAAGAACACATTCTTCAGTCCGTTATATACTCCGATCCGAAATTGACCTGCGATATATGCGGAAATAAAAATAAACCTGTAGGGTCTGGGGATAATTTTGTGTATTTGTTCCGCTCTTCCCTGCGCTCAGGGTATTTTACCTATTTGTCATAACGTAAGCCTTCAAGCCGGCGCCTCTGTTTACACCTTCTCAGAGGTTTACATATATTGGGGGATAATCCCCCACGCATTATAAGGCGAGCCTTGCGTGAAGAATACTTTCACGCACGAAAGAAATCGATTTGGATGCCAAATGCAACGGTAGTCATTTGCAGACATTGATTTTTCCTGACTATTTGTGCCGCCGCTTTACAGCGGAATGGAGGATTATATAACGTATAGCATATAAGAATATGTATTATTAATCACCATTATATGCGATATGGTGTTCCTTCAATTCCTCAAACAGATCCCTTTCGCAAGTCGGTAACCGGTTCAGACACATTTCATATACAACACATTTCCGGCAATCGCCGAAGTTGGGACATTTGGTATTCCAGCAATCACATTCGAACTTATCCGCTTCACGGGCGCTTACCATTGCCGTACGCATTTCCCCGGGATTGACTTTTGGAGGATTTTCTCTCCATTTAAATTTATTTGGCTGTTCCAGTATGTTTTTTTCCTCTTGCATTTCAGCGCATCCTTTCATCATAATAAGTTGGTCAGACGATTAGCAAAAAAGTGGCTATTTATCGCGGCTAAACACAATATAGTGTTCCTCCAAGTCCCCCAACAGAGCTCTTTGGCAAGTTGGGAACTGCTTCAAACACAAATGAAAAACAATGCATTTCTTACAATCACCGAAGAATACGCAATTAGTATTCCAACAGTCGCATGTCATCTCATGCGCTTTTTTAGAGCACGCAAATGCCGCGCGCATCTCATCTGAGGAAACCTTTGGCGTATCATCTCTCCATTTGAGCTTATTTGGCTGCTTCAAAACGTTCTTTATCTCTTGCGGTTCATTGCTATCTTCCATGTCGCCGAAAGGGTTCATCATCTTATGAAATTCTGCAACGGCTTCCGGTTTCAGCATGGATTCTATGACCTCAATGCCTCTCTTAAAAGCATCCGGGTCAAATCCGCCCTCTTGCGGCGGTCTGAAGTGCTCCTCCAAAGCCGCTGACATCGCTTCCTGCTTACCATCTTGCGTGCGTTCCATGATAAAATCAGAGAACATTTTTTGACCGTTTTCCATTTTAGCTGCTCCTTTTTATGTAAAATTAAAATTACTTTCCAAAGATAACGGGACGATTCCTTCGTCTTGTTCTCAACTATTAAGCCATGTGAACTGCTATTTTATGGACTCTGTCATTATATTACATAGACGAATCATCTGCAAGATGCGAATGATATCGCGTCCGTATCAAACTGCAAAGATTTATTGCCAACAATTGTATTTCCAAACCTCAGATAAGCAAGGTCAGGCTAAGCAATCGTCAATCACATCAAGCAGCCTTGGTATGCAGGGGTTTTTATCACGCCACCAGGCACAGACCATTTTGAAAGCGCTTTCACTGCCTCTTATGCCAATAAAATCCAACGCCCCTGTAGCGTAGTGTTGCATATGCCGTGCTAAAATAGATATGCCTCGGCCACATTCGACCATGAGAAGCAGGTTATTGAGTGTATTAACCTCATGATTGACTTTGGGGTAAAATCCATTGGCCATACAGATAGAATACACCAGTTCGTAGTCCCGGTCAGAGATTTTCGGATCCATTATGACGAAGGGTTCATCTGAAAATGCAGCGAGATCCACCCCGTCACCGGTGTTTAGCGGGTGATCGCAAGGAAGCACTACGCACATATCGTCGGCATACAAAAACTTTTTCTCAAGCTTCGGGATGCTGTCAAGCTCTCTGTCCGGGACGAGGGCAACGTCAATCCGATTGTCGAGCAAGGAGGACATCAACGGTGAAAACGTGTAATCGTACAGTTCAAGCACAATGCTTGGGTTTCGCTCCTGAAACGTACTGACAATCTTCGGCAAAAGGTATATCAGAGCGGTGCTCATAAAGCCGACCTTTATCGTTCCTCTGATCCCTGCTGCAACCTCCTGAACATTTTTTACCGCTCTCTCGTAGAGGCCCGCAATTACTCTTGCATCTTTTAAAAAGGCTGAACCTGCAGGCGTCAATCTTACATCTCTTCGGGTCCGCTGTACCAGTTGAACCCCCAGTTCCTTTTCCATAGCAACAATCAGCTTGCTTAAGTTTGGCTGTGTCATATGAATAAGATTTGAGGCCTTCGTGAAGTTCAGTGTCGCAGCGAGAGTAATAAACGCTTCAATCTGGAACACAGTCATAAAAAGCCCCCCTTTGTTATAACTGTGATGAAAAAACGGAATATCACGGATTGGTTTTTGTATGATATGCTGTCATTATAAAATATCAGCATTCATTTGTCAAAAATGCTAGGAGTGAAACCCATGATCAGCAAGGATTTTGTAAGTAGTATGTTTTCCATCGCCGGCAGAGTTGCTATCGTTACGGGTGCTACAGGTGCGCTTGGCGGTGCAATTGCCGCCGGATACGGACTGCAGGGTGCTAAAGTCGTCTTGACCGGGAGGAGTGTGGAAAAGCTTCGCAAGATGGTAGAAACGTTGAAGAAACAGCAGGTGGAATGTGTATGGATTGACGGTGATCCGGCGATTGAGGCCGATGTGCAGAAGATTGTTCATTATGCCGTGAATACATTTGGCAGGGTTGATATTCTCGCTGCCTGTCATGGCTTCAACGCCCCGAAAAGCATCGTAGATCAAAGCTTGGAAGAATGGAAAAAGATCATGGACGCCGACTGCACCAGCGTGTACCTGCTGGCTAAATATGTGGCTGAGCAGATGATTGCTCAGGGTGGCGGCGGCAAAATGGTCATCACTTCCTCTGCACGCTCCAAGATGGGTATGGCGGGATATACCGGTTATTGTACCGCCAAGGGTGGTGTGGATTTGATGGTCCAGAGCCTTGCCTGTGACCTGACCGCAAAACACGGTATAAATGTCAACAGCATCAATCCCACCGTATTCCGGTCGGATCTGACAGAGTGGATGTTCGATCCTGAAAGCGCCGTTTATCAGAACTTTCTCAAGCGCCTACCGATTGGACGACTTGGGGAGCCGGAGGATTTTGTGGGTTTGGCAACGTTTCTGGCCAGTGATGCGAGCAATTTCTTAACCGGGGGCAATTATGACGCCACCGGCGGATATTGGGCCTGCTGAACACAGAGTATACACCGCAATGTCTGCTCCGGCGTTAAGTCTTATCACCGCTGCATATAAGGAGAGTTTCATGAAGATTAGCAATGTTGCCGTCATCGGCGCAGGAATGATGGGCAAAATGATAGGCTTTGTCCTTGCGGCACATTACCCGGTGGGCATCTGCGATGTCAAATATGTCGATGTATCTGCCGAAATCCGTGAAGACACGCGCGAGCTTTCGGAGCAGGGTATATTTACAAAGGAGGAAATAGAGGACCGCATTGCCAGGATTCAATTTACGACGGATATGCGTAGTTCCTGTATATCGGATGCAGATCTTGTGGTAGAAGCCGTATTTGAAGACATGGAGCTTAAACAAAGAACATTTGCTCAGTTGGAGAAGATATGCGGCGAAAGCTGCATTTTCTGCACCAACTCTTCTGTTATGAGCCCATCGGAGATTAGTATTGATCTGGAACATCGTGAACGTTTTGTCGGCACCCATTTTTGGAACCCGGCGCACCTGATCCCCCTTGTGGAGGTAATCAAGTCCGACGCCACGTGTGAAGAGACGGCACAAACCGTTATGGATATGTTGGAATCCGTGGGTAAAAAACCTGTATTATGTAAAAAAGATGTGCCCGGCTTTATCGCCAATCGTCTCCAGCATGCGTTGTGGCGCGAGGCGTTTTATATGGTGGAAAATGGTATTGCGGACGCAAAAACGGTGGATGATGCGTGCAAGTATGGCCCCGGCCTCCGCTGGCCCGCCATGGGACCTATGGAGAACTCCGATCTTGTGGGAATTGATCTTACCTATAATATCCACAAATATCTGCTTGGTACGCTGGCCGACAACCATGAGCCGTCATATCTGCTTCAGGATATGCTTAGCCGCGGCGAAGTCGGCATGAAGTCCGGCAAGGGTTGGCAGCGCTGGACACCGGAACAAGCGGCTGTCTCCAAAGCCAATCTGCGAAGTTATCTCGTTGACCGCTTTGACCGCACCGATAACAATAAAAATGATATGTAGAGGTTATTAATTTGGGAAAGAAAGTGTTTGTAGACCTGACGCATCCGTTTAGCGCCGAAATTCCACGCTGGCCGTACTTTGACAAGCCGGTTATCGACAATGCCCATACGATGGCAAAGGGCGGTGTTTTAACGCAGCTGGTCAGTTGTACCATGCACACCGGCACGCACTGCGACGCACCGCGCCATGTTATGGAGTATGAGTTTAATGGCCGTCGCGCCCGCTACACCCATGAGATGCCCGTGGACGCCTACACCGGTGATGCCGTATGTCTGCCCATCGATGTTGAGCCGTGGGGTCTTATTGAAGGCAAGCATTTAGATGCCGCCTGCGAGAAAGTTGGAATGAAACCTTCTGATCTAGAGGGAATGGTCGTTTGCCTTGACACGGGGATGCACAAACTGTTTGACGACTCCAAAGCTTATTACCATTATGCCGCCGGTACAGGAATTGATGCGGGTAAGTGGTTTGTTGAGCATAAGGTGAAGTGCGTTGCGATGGATTCACAGGCGCTGGATCACCCGCTGCACACTGCCATGGGCAACAATGGTATGACCCGCATGAATCTGCTTGGTGCGACAGGGTACCCCATCACCCAGGAGTACCAGATGCTCTTCGGCGAGGAGGCCTATGCCGAGTTTGACAAGTTTGAATACATCCGCATTCACGGCAATGAGGCCTATAAAAAGAAGTTTGGCGTTCTTGAGGATATCGGAATTTGGGGAACATGGGAGCCCTGCCATAAGTTGCTGCTCGGTAACGGTATTGTTGGTGTCGAAAACCTTGGTGGAGATCTGGCAAAGGTGTCCGGCAAGCGCTTTAAATTCTATTGCTTCCCGCTGCGTTGGTATATGGGAGATGGCGCAATGGCCCGCTGTGTGGCAGAAATTGATGCTGACGATGTAAACTGCGTGCCGGACCGCATCTACGCCTATGGCGGAACGGGATACAGCGATGAATCCTGCGGCGGCGGCAGCGGCCTTGAATATATGCAGAAGCTTTTTGGGTGGAACAAATAGATGTTGGGAGGATGAGCGTGAGCGACTTAAATAACTTGCGTATTATTACCGTTGCGACAACCGGTGCGTGGCCAACTAAGGAAAACACGCCAAATGTGCCGATTGAGCCGCACGAAATCGCTGAAGAGGTTTATAACTGCTGGAAGGAAGGCGCCGCCATCGCTCACATCCACTGCCGGGATGACGAAGGCCGTGCGGCAATGAATTTTGAGAAGTTTGAAGAGGTCGTCACGCTGATGCGCACGAAATACGCGGATTGTGACATAATTCTCAACCTCACATCGTCCGGCGGCATAAACCTTAGAGAGGAGGATCGCATCCGGCCGTTTTACGAGCTGAAGCCAGAGATGGCTTCCTATGACTGCGGCACAATGAACTGGCAGCATAATGCCATATTTGAAAACAGCCCACAGTTTCTGGAGAAACTCGGGACAATGATGCAGGAGGTTGGTGTAAAGCCCGAGATCGAGGTTTTTGACCCCGGCATGCTTTACAACGCCAAATATTATATAAAAAAAGGCGTTTTGAAGGCGCCTTGCCACTTCCAGTTTTGTATGGGCGTGCCAGGTGGTATCGCTGCATCCACAAAGAACCTTGTGTTCATGAAGGATGTACTTAACGAGGTCGCACCCGGAAGCACCTGGTCTGCGTTTGGCGTCGGTAAGGGTGCGATGGAAATTATGTACGCTACGATTGCAATGGGCGGAAATGTTCGCGTTGGCATGGAGGATAACGTGCTCTATCGTAAGGGACAGATTGCCGATAGCAATATGCAATTTGTAGCCCGTGCAAGACGTGTGATTGAGGAGTTCAACTGCAATGTCGCTACACCGGCGCAAGCGAGGGAAATACTGGGTCTGAAGGCCAAATAAAGCTATACCACTCTTGTGCATTATGTTAACCTCGTCCATCTTTTCCGGATGAACGAGGTTTTTGGATTTCCTGGGACTGCTTTGTTACAGCCCCTTTTTGTTATTGGCGGATGTGCATACCCCATTATATAGGAGTAACAATATCAATTCCGTTTCCGTCCGGGTCTTTAATGTTGAAATAACAGCATCTCCAAGGTAAATCCTTCGGAGGTTCTTTTACCTCAACGCCTAAATCCCGAATCCGTTTGTACTCCGCGTCCGCGTCCGTTATGCGGAACTCGAAACCCTGACATGCGTTATATGTTTGCGGTATAAATCCCTCGTCGTAGTTCGCAGCGATACAAGTGGTACTTTCATCTCGTTTTCCGGACCAAATTTCAATGCGGTGCGGTCCTCCGTAATCCTTGTTAATGTCTGCATCAGAAACATCCCGATAGAAATCGGCGAGTCGTTTCGGATCGGACGATACAATGTTAATGCTAACCAGTTTCGTGAAAAACCAGTCGATTTTGTAGCAAAACAGCCTGAAAAAGTGAAATCCCCCTATGTAACTGGTTTTCCAGTGCAAGGGGGATTTTTCTTCATTCAGTTTTTTCAAACAACTTTCTGAACGTTGCGTTCGGTCGCTGCGAGAATTCCCTGATACTGCGCTGTTCTATCATTGTCCCATCGCGGATTAACTTAATCTGTCCCTCATCGAACAGGATCCTGATTCCGTTATACTCGAATCCGGTTACGGTTTCGTTTTCACTGATCACAGCCTCACTGGTCCTTCGTTTCAGTTCAGCGTAAAAGCGATACTCCTCTTCTGAGCTTAGAAGGAGTTCCGGCACAAACTCGGAATTTTCCAGCAGGAACATGTTTGTGAACTCACTGACGAAACCGGATTCTTTAGGCAGGATCGGCCTTATCAGCGGCAACCACTCACGTATCTGGAACCGGTAATACAGTTCTTCCGGATCTGCGTTGTTTCTCATCGGGACTTCTCTGATATTTTTTCGCCTAACCAAAGCAGCTCGCAGGACTTCACCATAATAATAGATCCCGGCCTCATTCGTAAATACGCGCGGTGTTTGGAACATAGCAACGTAATAGATCGGCAGTTTTGTATCCGGAACACGTTTGGCAGGAATATAATAAAACTTCATATCCTTGCAGATATCAAACTGCGCCCGGTTGCGAAATGTGCCGACGAGAACATCTCTCCGGCTCCAATCCACTCTTGCCAGTCGTTCCTCGATACCTAACGGGAGCGTGGCACGTTCGAACGCTGATGCCGGTGAGTCGGAAATCAATTCGTCTAACATCTCCGAAACCATTTGCGTCTCAGACGGAAGAAACGGCAGTCCGCCGATGTTAACCTGTTCGATACTCTTAAAGAATCTATGATTCCTGTATTCTACACGGTTGTGATATGGGAACAGTACGTATGCCCCGAACATGGTACGCTCATAACCGAGCTTATCCCACAGGTGCTTGACATGGTGGATGCAGGAAAAATCGCGATGCGACCCGCCGTGGAGCTTTCCTATCTGCCCCCGGAGCAGCAGCAAACTCTTTTGGAAGAAATGACGGCAGAGGAAAGAACCCCGTCCCATGTTCAGGCCATGAAAATGCGGAAGTTTTCAGAGGAAGGGCGGTTGGGTGAGGATGTCATCCACTCCATCATGCAGGAGGAAAAGCCGAATCAGGTGGAGCAGTTCAAAATGCCGCGCGATAAAATCAGCAAATTTTTTCCCGTGGGGACGCCCGCGCAGAAAATTGAGGACACCATTATCAAGGCTTTGGAGCTTTGGCGGCAGAGAGAGCGAAACCGTGACGCGCGATGAGCTTTTCCCGCCAAGGGGATAGTAGGTCTTTGTCCAAACTGTGGCATTGCCACGTTCCCCCTCCCTGCACCCACCCCCTCTGTTAACCCACAAGCAAGAACATTAACCCACAAGCACCAACAGGGATGGCGCTTCGCTGCCCCTGTTATATAGAGGGCATTTGCCCTCTTGTTTTTTTGAGAGGAGAAAATACCTGTGAGAAAACTATCCAAGTATAAAGTCTGCGGCGAGGTTGATTCCACCGTAACGGGCAAGCTGCTGTACCTTATTCTTGATGAGCTTGCCAACAAAAACGGTGAAATCGTTATCCCACAGAGAAAAATCAGCGACGCGCTGCACATTTCCAAAGGCACGGTCAGCCGCAATCTTCGACGCCTGCGGGACGGCGGCTACATCGACGTACTTCCGCAGTATCACAGCGACGGCGGCAGAGCCGCTAATAAATACCGAATCAGATAAAGGAGCGTGTTTTTCATGGATAACAGAACATTTGCGGCAGAGCTGTATCAGTTTCTAAAGAACAATGATTCCCTCGGTCATTTTGAGGACATCCCGGCGGAGGATGGCATTTCAGAGCTGGAGGAATACCTGTCCGACCTGGATGTGGTCAAGGAAACCATCGGAGATATTGAAGAAATCGCGGATTCCTTTGACGACCATGAGGTTTATGTTACTGATGTAAAGCCGCTTTTGAACGGCCTGCGGGCGGTGCAGGAAAGGCTGGAGGCCGAGCAAAGTAGGCGTATGGTGGCCGACACCGGCTACGAGGTCAGGCAGTCGATCCGCATCGGCAATCGTGAGATTCTGATGGCCGAGAACCCCAAAGCAGCGGACGGCAATTTCTATATGAAGGCCCGCTACACCGAACACGGCATAATTTGTGAGTATTCAGAGGTTTTTGTGGATTCTGATTACCTCGAAATCATGCGGCTGTTTACAGGCAGCCTGCTCGAACAGATTGAAAAGGCCGCTGCTGAGATCAGCAAAGGGGCCTATCAGCCCGAACCCATTACGGCCCAGGACTGCCACCCCAACGATTACAGTCAGTCCCTTGTCGGCAAGGTGGTGGCAATCAAGGCCGAGGCTTTGCGCCCGGAGTACAGGCGCGGGGATATGCAGCTGGTTTTGGTGGACGGCGGCAACGGCGCGAACGCAAATGCGCGTGGGAACGCCGTTTTCTGCACCCATCTGAACGACGGCAGCCGCACCCGCTTTGAACGCTACGATGTGCAGGGTGAAATAAAGGAGCTGCCCGCATGGGCGGCGGCGCGTCTGGACGCCATCAGCGCCGAGCGTGAGGCCGCAAAACAGCCCCCTCCCGAATCCGCGCCCCAGGAAAAGGTCGCCGGATATGCGATTTCCGAGCGCGTAAAGGCCGGGAAAAAGACCTTTGTACTGGCTGAAAACCCCAAAGCAGTTTCACCCTTTGTCACATGGCAGCAGCTTGAAGGGCGCTCCGGGTATGACTTAGGCCATTATTTTTCCGACCGCGACAAGGCTTTAGCTGATTTACACACCCGTGCCGACCGGGAGCGAGAGGACATATCGCCTGTCAAAGCCCCAAAGCTGAAAAATCGGGATGACGCGAGATAAGGGGGAAAACGAAATGCCATACGAACTATTACCCGCGCAAGACGATAAGCTGCTGTTTTTCCATCTGGAGGGCGAGGTCGCCGAGCGTTACGGCTCTGTCGGCTATCTCCGTGCAGATTTCGGCAGGGATGGACGCGGTTTTTGGACGACATGGTTTGATCAGCAGCCCAACTTGAAAACGCTTGCGTTCAAGAATGAATTTGACGAGATTATCAATTCTCTGCGCAATGATGGGCAAAAGCCGCCCTTTGCCAGCCGTGACAATTTGGCGGCGTTCTGCGCCGCAGCCCCCGGCAAGGAGTTGACCACGCGGGGCAGCGGCTACATGATACGAACACTGGACTTTTCCTATTATGTCCGCTGCCTGCCCCGTCCCGGCGATTATGATATATACGCCTTCGCTTTCGACAATCGCTACCTCCTGCCCGAGTTGGCGGGAAAGCATGATTTGCCCGATGTCTGTTACAGCATCCTGCCCTCCACCGGGGAGCTGATTTCCATATCCCTATATGAAAAGGGATATACCCGCTGCGGCGGTTCAAAGCCCAACCCGGAGGAAAACCGCTTCTTCGCGGACACATCCAATAAAATCTTCGGCATTACGCGGGCGCAGGAGGCAGCTATGCTTGCCGGGAGCATGTTCGGCTGGGATGTTCCCGCCGCAAGGCCGTGGAAATACGACAAGGACGGCAACCCCCGACCCCCGATGCCAAAGAAAGACAGGATGGAGCGATGAGTGAAAACGACGCCCCAAATACCAGGAAAGCGAGGAAATTTCAATGACACAGGCAGACAGATTTAGAAAACTGGTCGCATTGACCAAGGGATCGCACAACAATGACCCGCCCTCTTATCATGCGGCCTTTTATTTGCTCTCCCATGACCCGGAGGTATGCGCGGCGGCCTGCCGGTATATCTCGGTGGACGGTATCAGCTTCACCGGGCTGAAACGGGCAATTCGTGACTTTGATGATCGCACCCGTCAGGTGGTGGACATCGCTCATAACCTCTTCTCTTGGAACAGTCCGTGCAGGGCTACCCCCTTTCACATCTCGCGGCTTGGCTACCCTTATATGGAGCTGGTCTGCAATGCTTATCATATCGCTGCCGGGGAGTTTCAGGTTGTGATTGAGCCGGGAAGAGCAGAAATAACGCTGAATGACCGCCATTATCAGGAGAGCAGGCGTATCTATCGGCAATTTTAGCAGATGGAGCGTGATGTTGCTGCGGATATGGAAAAAAAGAGGCCGCTTAAAAGATATGAGCCGGAGCGATGAAAGATCAGTCTGAGTGTGATATACTATATGGACAACAAAACCCGTCAAGAGATGAAAAGCGGTAAATGAGGTGCTCCAATGAATGAAATCATGGATTTGCAATTTTATAATGAAATAAAAAGTATTTTGGTAGCAGCGCGAAACAAGGTTTACTCCGCTGCCAACTTAGCGATGGTCGAAGCCTACTGGCATATTGGCAAAAGCATTGTAGAGCAGCAAGGCGGCGAAGCGCGAGCAGAGTATGGCGCACAGCTTATCAAGGCGCTTTCGGAGCAAATGACCGCTGATTTTGGCAAAGGCTTTACAGTAGCAAATTTGAAAAATATGCGCCAATTTTATGTGACATTTCAAAATAGCTACGCGCTGCGTAGCGAATTGAGCTGGACACATTATCGCTTGTTGATGCGCGTTGAAAATGAAAAAGCACGACAATTTTATCTGGACGAATCGATAAAATCCGCATGGAGCACACGCCAACTGGAGCGTCAAATCAACAGTTTTTTCTATGAGAGGTTACTTTCCAGTCAAAACAAAACAGCGGTGTCCGATGAAATCTCCGCCCTTGCGCCCGCGAAAGCGCCGGAGGATATCATCCGCGATCCTTATGTGCTGGAGTTTCTCGGTCTGGAACCTAACGCCAGCTTCTTCGAGAGCGATCTGGAGCAGGCGCTTATAGATCATCTGCAAAAGTTTTTGCTTGAACTGGGGCGCGGTTTTTCCTTTGTGTCCCGGCAAAAGCGCTTCACCTTCGACGGCAGGCATTTTTATATTGATCTTGTTTTTTACAATTATATTTTGAAATGCTTTGTCCTGATTGACCTCAAGCTGGGTGACCTGACCCATCAGGATTTAGGCCAAATGCAGATGTATGTAAACTACTACACCCGCGAAATGATGAACGAGGGTGACAGCCCTCCCATTGGCATTGTATTATGCGCAGATAAAAGCGATACCGTCGTCAAGTACACACTGCCGGAAGAAAATACGCAGATTTTCGCATCCAAGTATAAGCTGTACCTGCCCACCGAGGACGAATTGCGGCTAGAGCTCCAGCGAGAGTATAATGCGTTGGAAGCAGAAGTCGCAGAGAAGGATAACTGATCAGATTAGCCTTTCCCCAATTTTATTTGTGTAGCCGTCTCAATTGTTGAGGCGGCTTTTTATATCCATAATCATGAATAGAAAAGCTGCTCAGTGTTGGCAACATCGCTGAGCTGTTTTTCCGTCCTTAGTCATTTTCAACGATAATACGACAAGAAGGAGGCATAGCCCGATGGCGACCAAGTACCAGCTAATTACCGGCCTGTATGAATCCACAGTCCAGGCCGTAACGAATACGCCCGCCGCATGGACGGCATTTCTGCGCTCGGCCTGCCGGAACTACAAATGCCGCTTTGACGAGCAAATCCTGATTTA
>JAAYJC010000045.1 GCA_012523085.1 Clostridiales bacterium | reverse complement strand
ACTTTTTTGCCACCATGGACAGCAGCATTTGCAGCGACAGCGAGGGAGAGCAAATTGTCTATTATGCGGTTCCGATTTGGGGAGGCGATACCGTTGCCGATGCCATCACGACCCTTCATGAAACGGCATACGGAGACGCGGGCGCCTGGGGTTATGAGTATAACGCCAGCTACGGTTATGTATTGAACAAAATGTGGGGCAAAGAATGCGCCAGCATGACCTATGGCGGCGGCATTTGGACCGATTTTTCGGAAGGCTTGCACGCAAGACCCTATGATCCTGTGTCAGACGGTTCGATCATTTATATAAACAACTTCACGGGTTCTTTGTATATGAGAACCGGACACTTTGATAAACAGTATGTCGAGCTCGTTGAAGGCGAGGCGCTTGAATTGACGTTCTATCGCAGCTCCGGCGACGGCGCGTCAAAGAAGTGCTCGGGTGCGAGCGTATCTATAAACGGCAATGAGGCCGATTCAACCGACGAAAACGCCGTTGTTACGCTTACCTTTGACAAAGCCGGCACGTATATTGTCACAGGAGCCGCGAAAGATTCTTACGGTATAGCGGTCTGCTGTGTCGTAGTCAGAGATAAACCGCTTTAGATCGTTGGGATAACACGCAGTGCAGGAGGCTGCCCTGAATACGCATTCAGGGCAGCCGTTTTTTGTGCGCCCGACATGGGCGATAACTCGGTGGTGTAAGTCCACTACGCGCTTGGTAGTAGGAAGCGTTAGCCAAAGGCAGGGGTGTCCGTCATGAGGCGGAATCTGAAGGAAGCTGGAGGCAAAGTCCCGAACCGACGAACAGAAATCGCATAAAAGGCTGACTTAGAGCGGACGAGTCTGCAAGACAAGGCGAATTCCAATACTACCCGAACCCTATACAATAAATGCGGCGGTTACATGGGATGAAGGTTATCGCACCTTCCTCGGGGAGGTCTGCACGGCATGCCATGAAAGCGAGCATTTTCGCGAATGGTAACCCTCATAGAAAGTGAGACTGAACGTGCAGAAGTCAGTTCGCGTAGTACCGAAGAAGTCGGTGAAAGGCGATGGAGGAAAGAGAACGACGCTTGGTATAAGCCAAGATACTGCTCACTTGAATTGCGCTGGAAAGCAGAAAACCCGAAGAGGTACTGACTGCGAGATAGTAGGTTGGAAACCGAGAGTATTGCAGGAGTGCTTAGTGAGAATGGATGTGCAGTACGCCGTGAATAGCGGTCTACCATTTATGCCAAGCGAACCGCCGTGAGCGTGATCCGCATACTCGGTGCTGCGGGAGGACGGGGGTTAGTCACCACCTCCTACCCGATTCATTTGTTGCCGGGATTGATTGTTTAAACGTCTAAATATGTCGAATATATGAAAATTAAGTGAAAAATGTTTAAAATTTTGATGTACATATGGAGAAAAATATGATTAAATATAAGCGAGTCCCACTGGAAACAATGGTGAATGTCCGCGATCTCGGCGGCTATGCGGCAATGGACGGAAGAGTTACCCGTTATGGGAAATTCCTGCGGGCGGATTGCCCGATTGGCATTTCCGAAAACGATATCCGCTTTTTAAAGGAATACGGCATATCGCTCTCCATTGATCTGCGCGGCAGTGATGAAACCCTGAAAATGCCGAGCGGTCTGAATGGGACACAGGGGCATACATACAGGCATTGTCCCGCTATGATAGATCGCCCAACCCCTCATATAATCCGCAGCGCGGACAAAACGGCGAAAAACGGTTCCAAAGCAAGCCTGACGGCAGAAGACAATTTTGATCTAGGCGACAGTTATATCGATATCGCGGAAAGCGCAAAGATTTGGATAAAACAGGTATTTGAGCTGTGCGCCGGCTGGGAAGGCGGTGTGATATATCACTGCTATTTAGGTAAAGACAGAGCCGGTATCATATCCGCTATGCTCCTCGGTGTCTGCGGTGTCACCGAAACGGATATCATCATGGATTATTGCGCCTCAATGGTCTGTCTTCGCCCAAAATACGAAAGGATGAATCCGGTTTTTTTGCCAACGATTCGCGAGCGTCCGGACTATAAATGGGGATTCTTCGGCTCGGTTCCGGAAAGCATGGAAGCTTTGCTGCGCCACATTACTGAAAAATACGGCAGTGTGTCAAGCTATCTTACGGATTGCGGCGTAACCGATAAAGCCATTAACAGGCTGAAAGATAAGCTGTTGGAAGAAACGAAATAACGCGCCCCCGAGCAAATATCGCATACTTGGACTTATGCAATAGACGGGAGGTGGTACAGCTTGAACGCGGTGTACGAGTCGGTATGGTATGATAAAATCAGGCATATTCATATCACCCTTGCCGATATCAATTACCGGGATTATCACGAGCACAATGATTACGAGGTTTTTGCTGTCATCGGCGGTAGGGCGAAAATCAAGACGAATACCCGTGAATTTCAGGTTGCGGAGGGGTGTTTTGCCGTATTCAATTCCAGGGCCGCGCACCAAATCGATGCGAGGGAATGCCCGGTTGTGGCGCTTGTTGTCCAGTTTTCACCGTATTTTTGCAGGGAGTATTATCCGCACGCCAGGCGAATGATGGTCCGAAACGCGAACGCGGCGGACAGCATCGAAAAGGACCAGAGAAAACGGATTATGGCGCATATTTGCCGAATGGCCCTTCATTATTTTGGTTCAGACCGGCTTTTTGAACTCAAATGCATAGAAGATCTTGCGCGTTTGATGGTTTTGATTGCCGAGCACATGCCTTGTGAGTTCCTTAACCCCGCAGAACACCACAGCCGTATTTCAAGGGCACATAAAATCGATAAAATTTTATCATACCTGGAAACACGGTATCAGCACCCGATACGCCTGGAGGAGGTTGCGGAATCGGTTAACATGTCGCCGGCCTATCTTTCGCATTTCGTCACAAAAAACCTGGGTATCGGCTTTCACGATTACCTGACCGATCTGCGCTTTGAACATGCACTGCGCATGATTGACCGGGACTTGCCGCTCGGCGATATTTCAGCAGGCAGCGGCTTTTCCGATCTGAAATACATGAACAAGGCTTTTACAAAGAAAACGGGAATGACAGCGGCGCAGTACCGGGAAAAATTTAAAGATCTGAAAATCCAGCGCGGAAAAAAAGACCGGCGCGATCCCGGGCAGGTTATCTATTCCGAAGAACAGTCAAAAGGTATAATCAAAGCCTATCTAAACGAGCTTTGTGATTCCAATGAATTAGCGCTTGCGAAATAATACTGATTATCAATTAGATTCGGAAAAATATCAGAGCACCGTTAGAGCAAGCTCACCATGACAGAAAATAAAGAGAGGACAGGAAACGCCATTCTCCCGTCCTCTTTGATTTGCCAATAATCCGGATATCAGTATTAAAGATTTCATGTGGAAAGCAATTCGGTTTTTGCTGCGGCTATGCCGTTATTCCGTGTCAGGGCTATTGCAGCGGGGCCTCTTTTATTTCTGTGTTTTAGGGTTTTAAATAAGCGCAAAAGCACAGCAGACCAGCGCCGGAAAGCACCGGATGTTTGATTGACGAGTGCATGGCTATATGATACGATTACCATAATACCGCAGGTCCGAAAGAGGTGATACCATGCTTAAAATTCTTTGCGGCGGGAGCGGAAGCGGAAAGACGTCCGCGATCTTATCTGAAATCAGAACGCACGGGCGAAATGGCCGGAGTGGTCTGATTTTGCTCGTTCCGGAGCAGTATTCGCATGAGGCGGAAAGAAGGCTGGCTGACTTCTGCGGGGATTCGCTGAGCCTTTTCGGCGAGGTTTTGAGCTTCTCACGGCTGGCCAACCGGGTTTTCACCGAATGCGGCGGACTGAGCGATATTGTTCCCGACAAAGGGGCAAGACTTTTGCTCATGAGCCTTGCCGTCAAAAGCGTTTCGGGCCGGCTTAGGGTATATGCAAGACAGGCCGGAAAAAGCGATGTTCTGCAAGGCCTTTTACAAGCGCGAGAGGAACTCGGCAGCTGCATGATCAGCCCGGAAAAGCTTTTTGAAGCTTCCTGTACAGCCGGGGGGACGATCGGCGATAAATTATACGATATGGCCCTCATTTGCGAGGCGTATGACGCTCTGCTTGCCCATATGCTGCCCGATGCACGAGATAAGCTGGTAAAGCTTGCATCAAAAATCGGTGACAGCAGCGTTTCTGAAAGTAAAATTTTCATCGACGGCTTTACGGATTTTACAAATCAGGAGCTTTTGGTCATAGACGAGCTGATGAAAAAGGATGCGGATATCACAGTCGCCCTCTGTGTTGACGACAATGGCTCGGAAGTGTTTAACATTCCCTTTGAGACCATGCAAAAACTAATCAGAATGGCCGAAAAGCGCGGCATTATGCATAAAACCGAGTATTTGACAAGTAAAGCTTCGGGAAAAAGCGAAGCATTAAGCAAAGTAGGCCGGACGTTGTTTGATTACACCGTAGAAAAGAGCGATGTTGACTGTAAAGATATTGAGCTTTACTGTATGAGCGATATCGTGTCAGAATGCGAAATAGCTGCATGCAGAATTCTTGAACTGCTGCAGGCGGACAGTACGCTGCGCTGCGGCGATATCGCAGTCGCGGCAAGAGGATTCAGGCCGTACCGGGCTGTATGCGAAAGCGTTTTCCGCCTTTACGGGCTGCCGGTGTTCATCAGCAAAAAAACCGATATCATGCAAAAACCCGTGATCGCACTGGTGTCTGAAGCGATGAAAATTGCCGCGGGCGATTGGTTGTATTCGAATATATTCCGGTATTTAAAGACGAATTTAACGGGCATGTCGTTTCAGGACATGGACCTTCTGGAAAATTACTGTGTGACATGGAATCTGCGCGGACAGGCAGTCTGGACAAGAGAAGAACCGTGGCATATGAATCCGCGCGGATATGTAACCGATAGCACCGAAACGGATAGACAAGGCGCCCAATATGTCGATAGGCTGAGGAGAATGGTTGCAAATCCCTTGAAAAACCTGAGCGACAACGGGAAGCAGGCGAAAACAGCAAAAGAGCAAGTAAAAGCGCTTTACAGCTTTTTAGAGGAAATAGCGCTGGCTGAGCGGCTGGAGCAAAAGTCGAGGCAGCTTAAAAGCTCGGGCGAATTGCAGCTGGCGGACGAGTATACCCAGTTATGGGACATCGTGGTGGATTCGATGGAGCAGTGCTATGAAACACTGGGTGACACGCCGATGGGGTGGGATGAATTTGCCGATCTGTTTGACCTTTTGCTCTCGCAATACGATGTGAGCTCAATACCGGTTGCGCTAGACAGGATAACGCTGGGCGAGCTGGAGGTAACGCGTGAAAAGAACCTCAGGCTTCTGGTCGTAATCGGCGGCACGGACGACAAGCTGCCGTCATTTGATATACCGTCGGGACTGTTTACGGCGGACGAGAGAAATGAGCTGATCAGGCTGGGCCTTGATATCAAGGATGGGGGAGACGATTTAATAGCCAGAGAGCTGCATGCTGTGTATCTCTCGCTGACAAAACCGACAGACAAGCTGATCATAACCTATCCTCAGTCTACTGGAGATGGCAAAAGCAGACCGTCTTTTATCATTGACAGGCTCAGGAGCGTTTACGGCATCGAGGTTACGGCGGAAAGCGCGCTTGGAAACGCTTTTCGCGCCTGCGCGCCCGCGCCTGCCTTCCGGCTTGCTTTGTCCGGAGGGAATACACAGGCCGCAAATGCTGCGCTTTATTGCTTAAAAGAGCTGGAGCCCTGGGCAGATAAGCTTGATTCGGTCAGGCGGCTGGTTGACTCGCCGCGCGGAGAGCTGTCGAAGACATCCGTTTCCAAGCTTTTCGGCGAGACATTTCATATATCCGCTACCCGGGCGGAAAAGTATAATACCTGCCGGTTTTCCTATTTCATGCAATATGGCCTTCGCGCGAAGCCGCGCAAGAGGGCGGGATTCGAAGCGCCGGAGATGGGGACACTGGTCCATTATGTGCTCGAGAATGTGACCAAAGAGGTCAGAAAGGCAGGCGGATTCAAGGTCGTCGGGACGCAGAAATGCGTGGAACTGGCTCAGCTGTACATGAAACAGTATACGGAAGACCTGCTCGGGTCGGCGAAAAAGAGCAACCGGTTCATGTACCTGTTCAGGCGGTTAAAGGGCACGGTGGAGCGCATCGTTATGGATGTGGCGGAGGAGCTTGCCCGGTCCGAATTCGAGCCCCTGGACTTCGAATTGCGGTTTGACCGGGCGGGCGATCTGCCGCCGGCTGTGCTGGAAGACGAAAACATGAAGATGGAGCTGAGCGGTATGGTCGATCGGGTGGACGGTTGGGCGAACGGCGGCAAGCTGTACCTCAGAGTCTGTGATTACAAGACGGGCCGCAAGACCTTTAACCTGTCCGATGTCTGGTATGGTATCGGGCTTCAGATGCTGATATACCTGTTTGTACTGGAAAAACACGGGAAGGAAAAGTATCGGCAGGAGATTGTTCCGGCCGGTGTACTGTATTCACCGGCGCGCGACATCATTTTACCGATGCCGCGTGGCAGCGGAGACGAAGAAATTGAGCGTAAACGCGCTTTGCGCTTAAAACGAAGCGGTTTGATTTTAGACGACCCGGATGTATTAGGCGCAATGGAAATAGGCGAGGAGCCCAGATTTATTCCGGTTAGCTTCAAAAACGGACAGTATTCGGGAAGTATCGCTTCTGCGGAGCAGATCGGAAAACTGGGGAAACATATTGAAAGACTCTTGACGCAGATGGGCGGCGAAATGAAAAAAGGCAGCATCAGCGCCAATCCGTTTCGTGCAGGCGGTAAACTCACCTCCTGCGAATACTGCGAATTTACTGCGGCCTGCAGGTTCAATGAGAAAAAAGATCAGCCGAGGACCGTCAAAACGCTAAAAGCGCAAGAGGTTTGGGAGAGGCTTTACCGTCAGTGACGGCCCGCCCGGCGTTTGAAATGGAGGGTGGCATGGAAGAAATTCGGTATACGGAAACGCAGAACGCTGCAATTGAGCATCGCGGCGGCGCTTTGCTGATCTCCGCATCTGCGGGATCGGGAAAGACGAAGGTGCTTGTAGAGCGATTGATGCGAAAAATTACCGGGCCGGATGCTCCGGATATCGACCGGTTTTTGATCATAACCTATACAAAAGCCGCAGCCGCGGAGCTCCGGGCAAAGATTCTGGAGGCGCTTTCCGGACGGCTTCGGCAAAATCCGCACAGCCGGCACATCAGGCGTCAGATTTCGCTTTGTTACAAGGCGCAGATTTCGACGATTCATTCGTTTTGTTCCGTGATTTTACGCGAAAACGCGCACCTGCTGGACATCCGTCCCGATTTTCGCGTTGCGGACGCGGCGGAAGGGCAGATTCTGCAGCTTTATGTGTTGGAGAATGTGCTGGAGAAGCGATATGATCAGATGAGCGAGAATTTCCGGCTTCTTGTGGACACAATGTCCGCCGGCCGAGATGACAGCGGACTATGCGAGATCATTTTAAACACCTATTCTGCGCTGCAAAGCCACCCATATCCGAAACGGTGGCTGTCCCAAAGAATCAATGAGCCGCCTGTCTCCGGCGACGCGGGCGATACGATTTGGGGGCGGCTTTTGCTGGACAAGGCGAAGGGAAAAACAAAATACTGGATAAAAAAGCTCGAAGAATCAAGTTCAATGCTGAATTTTGACCCGAAGGTGAAAACCGCGTACGGGCCTTCCATTGCCGCAACACTGGAGAGCCTTCGCTCTTATCATCAGGCAATATCGGAAGGGTGGGACGCCGCGCACAGGTTCGGATATATAGATTTTCCGCGGCTCAACGCGCTTCGGGGATATACCGGGGACGAGACCGTATTGCGCATCAAGGCGGTTAGAGCGCAGTGTAAGAAAGCTATGGAAAAGCTTTGCGACGGTTTTGTGTCCGAAAGCGCCGAATTGATTGCGGATCTAAATGAGATCCGGCCGGCGGTGGACGAGCTGTTTCATATCGTGTCTGACTTTGACGATAGCTTTTTAGCCGAGAAAAAAAGGCGCGGCTTAATGGATTTCAATGACCTTGAGCACTTTGCCTTAACGCTTCTGGTTGACCCTGATAGCCGGGAGCCTACGCCGTTGGCCGCCGAGATTGCGCGGCGTTATGACGAGATCCTTGTGGATGAGTATCAGGATGTCAATAAAGTACAGGACATGATTTTTTCTGCAGTCTCCAGACAGAGAAGGAACATCACGATGGTGGGTGATGTCAAACAATCCATATACCGTTTCAGGCTCGCCGATCCGTCGATTTTTCTTCAAAAGTACGATAGCTTTGAAGATAATCCGCAGGATGACCGGCCAAGGCGCATTTTGCTCACGAAAAATTTCAGGTCCCGGGCGGACATCCTCGACAAGGTGAATTATCTGTTCGGCGGTATTTTATCCAAAGAACTGGGTGAAATGGATTACACCCCGCAGGAATACCTTACACCCGGCGCGGAATTTTACAGCGCGGTCGAGGAGCCCTTCGAGCTTCGTGTTTTGGAATACGGTGAGGCCGTAGAAGATACCGACAAAATTGAAATAGAGGCCATGTATATCGCGGACCGCATCAAAAAGCTTGTCGGCGGCGGGATGATGATTTCCGAAAATAAAGCGGCGCGCGAGTTGACATACGGAGATATCGCTATATTGCTGCGGTCAGTCAAGGATAAAGAGGACATTTTTGTGAATGCCCTGCAAAGAGCCGGCATTCCGGCCGCAACCCAAAAAGCCGTCAGTATTTTTGAAGCGCCGGAGATGAATCTGCTTTTATCGCTTCTGAGGGTTATAGACAACCCCATGCAGGATGTGCCGCTCATCGCGGTTCTGCGCTCCGCGATAGGCGGATTTACGGCGGATGAGCTGGCTGAAATCAGAGCCTGTGATAAAAGCGCGGATTTCTATACGGCTCTTCAAAAAAGGGGAGCCTGCGACGAGAAATGCGCCGCCTTCATACGGCAGCTTGAGGATTTCAGAATCCGGGCTGCCGATTATGAGACCGACCGCCTGCTGCGCTATATTTATGATGAAACGGAGCTTCCGGGCATTGCCGCCGCGGAAAATCCGGGCGCTGATTCGCGCCTGCTGATGCTGCTGGATTACGCAAGGCAGTTTGAAGAGAAGGGCTATAAGGGGCTGTTCGGCTTCATATCGCATTTAAACGAACTGGCTGAACACGATGACCTCCCGCTCAGACTTTCCGGAACGGTAACGGGCAGAGAGGTTGTGATCGCCAGTATCCACAGCGCCAAGGGCCTGGAATATCCTGTTGTCTTTTTGGCGGATCTGGCTAAGAAATTCAACAAAGAAGACTCGAGAAAGCCGCTGCTCATCCACAAGGAGCTTGGCGTCGGTCCGAAGAAGTTGGATCTTGCGCGCAGGATCGAATATCCTACGCTGGCACGCCTCGGTGTAGCTGCGAAGATTGCGGATGAAACGCTGTCGGAAGAAATGCGGGTGCTCTATGTCGCAATGACCCGAGCAAAAGAAAAGCTGATCGCCGTCATCTCACTCAAAGACGCGGAAGCAAAGCTCGATAAGTTGAAGTCCGGCGCGCAATACCCTCTGGCGCCCCAGACCCTGGAAACCTGTGAATCCATGGGTGACTGGCTGCTTTTGGCGGCTCTGACGAATCCGGAGATAAAAATTTCGATAGATAAACCCGAAATGGCAGCGGCGCCGGCGGAGGAGACCCCGGAAGCGGCGATGACCGATCCCTCTCCGGCGTATATAAAGAAGATCCGCGAAAGCCTGCAATATACCTATCCGCATATAAAAGCGTCTCTGCTGCCCTCGAAGCTGACGGCTACCGAGTTGAAAGGGAGTTTTTATGCGGAAGAAGCGGCCGAAAGCGCGGATCGGGATATCATTGACTTGAATAAGTCTCTTTCTTCGGGGGTTGTTTTCAGGCGTCCTAAGTTTGCGATGGCGGAAAAGGGCCTGACGGCTTCGGAGAAAGGAACCGCGCTGCATCTGGTCATGCAGCATATTGATTTTACACGCTGCTTTACTATAGATGACATCAAAGCCGAGATAGAAAGACTCTATCGAACCCGTATGCTGACCGCGGAGCAAAAAGACGCGGTTTCGCCGGAACCGATTTACAGGTTTTTTCATTCCGCGCTGGGGAAACGCGTGCTCAGCGCACCAAAGCTCTACCGCGAGTTTAAGTTCTCTTTGCTGGTCAAGGCTGAGGATATTCTGCCGGAGAGCGGAGAAGAGAAAATCTTACTGCAAGGTGTGGTTGATTTGTGCATCGAACAAGAAAACGAATTAACCGTAATAGACTTTAAAACAGATTATGTTAATGAATTGACGCAGAAAAGCAAAGCGAAATTATACAGGGGCCAGCTTGAAGCCTATGGTTATGCTATGGAGCGCATAAGTAAAAAGCCTGTTTCGGAACGGCTGATTTATTTTTTCGCAACGGGCGATTACGTGAAGATTTGAGCAGGAGGAATAGATGTGTCAGATTACAAGTCACTGATAAATGCCGCGGCATGTGTGAAAAAAATAACGGATTTCAAGCCCAGAGTGGCGCTGATTTTAGGTTCGGGGCTCGGCGGCTTCGCCCAAAGCATTAAGGAGGAGGCAACCGTGGATTACTCGGAGATTGAGGGATTTCCCGTATCAACGGTACCCGGGCATACGGGACGACTTATTTTCGGATATGTTGATTGCACGCCTGTGGTCTGTATGCAGGGCAGGGTGCATTATTATGAGGGCTACAGCATGTCTCAGGTGGTGATGCCGGTGCGCCTAATGCGGCTTTTGGGTGCGGAGCTTTTGTTTATCACAAACGCCTCCGGCGGCATCGGCTCTGATCTGTATGCGGGTGCGCTGATGCTGATAACAGGGCAAATCGCAAGCTTTGTTCCCTCGCCGCTGATTGGCCCGAATATCAGTGAGCTGGGCCCGAGGTTCCCGGACATGACCGAGGTTTATGATAAAGCGCTCAGGACAATCATCGCGGAAGCGGCGCTCAGGGAAAAAATTGACTTGAAGCAGGGCGTGTATGTTCAGCTTACCGGCCCGAATTTTGAAACACCGGAGGAAATTAATCTGCTCAAGCTGCTGGGGGCCGATGCGGTCGGCATGAGCAGCGCGTGCGAAGCGCTGGCGGCAAGGCACATGGGTATGCGCGTCTGCGGCATTTCCTGCGTGGCGAACCTTGCCGCCGGCATCACCGGACAGCCTCTGACGCACGAGGAGGTCATATCGGCGGCAAACGAGGCGGCGCCCAGGTTTACGAAGCTTCTGGTTGAATCTATTTCCCGGATGTGAGATAATATAACCCTACTCCAACGGGTATAAACCCGCGTATGCGCGCAGGCATAGGTCTTTTTAATTTTCATGCGCCTTTCCGGCCCGCCGGCAGGGCAGGGCGCCGGATGAACCAATTGCCGGAGAAACGGATACAAAAATGGCTGAGAGAATTATTTTGCTGGACGGGGCAATGGGATCTCTGCTGCAAAAGTGCAGCGCCGGTTCTCTTCCGAAAGGCTTTCCGGAAACCATGAATTTATATCAGCCCGAGTTGGTAACCGGAATCCATCGAAGCTATGTCGAAGCCGGAAGCGAAATTATCTATACCAACACCCTCGGCGCTAACGCTAAAAAAGCAAAGCATGCGGGCTTTTCGGTCGAAGATGTCGTGAGTGCTGCAGTGGCAAACGCGAGAAAAGCCTGTTTCACCCATACCCGCGTCGCGCTGGACATCGGCCCCATCGGAGAGATGCCGGCCCCATACGGCGATTATGAGGAAGAGGAGATGTTCAGCGTCTTCACTGAGATCATTACCGCCGGTAATAATGCGGACCTGATCGTTCTGGAAACGATGACTGACATTAACGAGGTTTTAATTGCAGTAAAAGCTGCGAGGGCGATTAGCGATTTACCCGTTTTCGCGACCATGACCTTTACTGCGTTCGGAAAAACAATCATGGGCGTAACGCCGGAGGCCGCGGCGAAGGCGCTGACGGACGCGGGCGTATTCGCATTGGGTATGAACTGCTCTCTTGGCCCGGACGAGGTGTATCCGATTATAGAAAAGCTCTCTTCTTATACAACGCTTCCGCTGATCGTTAAGCCGAACGCGGGAATGCCGGACCCGAAAACGGGCGAATACCAGATAAAACCGCAGGAATTTGCCGATAAAATGAAGAGAATAGCCGATTGTGGTGTACGCTATATGGGCGGATGCTGCGGTACCGACCCTAACTATATCAAAGCGATGAAATCTATGGTGAGTCAGCTGTAAAGCACTGTATTATGGCTACGGCCTTTAAACAAACAAACCATCCCGATTCGGCGGATTTGGGCCGGAACGTTTTTACGGGACAGAGAATAACACGACAGAGGTGGATGCTTTGGCTTATTGGGTTGCGTTTGCAGTCCCGGTGATTTTTATTTGTGTCTGGTTTTTTATCTTTTACTTGCATCGCATCTATCCAAAGCGGTCAAAATTAAAGAAAAAAAGCCGCCTGGAGCAGGAATTTGATCTGCTCGATGAAAATAGCAATTCTCTTGAAGAAGCTTTACCGGAAAATTGGCTGGAGCTTGAGATTTTGGACCGGTCGCTTATCAAGTTTCAGGCGGCACAGGACGGGAAACCGGCAGCAGAGGAGCAAGAAGATAGAAACAGCATAACTCGAGACGGCGAAGTTGACGATGAAAATTGTGATGATTACCCGAAACCGAAGGAACCGGCGAATTATTTCCACAAACCGCATAAGATAACAAAGCGTGATCTGATCGCAATGCTTATCATTACGGCAGTCTATGCCGTTATCGCCTTTTTCGCTTTGGGAAGCGTTGATACGCCGGAGAGCTTTGCCAGCTTTGAAAGCAGTGATACAAAAGCGGTTATGAAGCTGCCCGGCGAAGCCATACCCGGAAAGATCATTTACTTTACCGGAATAGGCACAGGCCACTACAAGCTGTATACGTCACTGGACGGCACGCATTGGGACCATGTATTCGATATTGAGCAAAAATACTCGGAACTGCTGAAATGGCGGACTTTTGATTTCCCTGAAGAAACAGGGGAAACTCTGTATATTCGGATAACCGGCAAGTCATCAAAGCTTTTTATGGGCGAGGCCGCGCTGTATGACACAAACGGCAATAAAATAACCCTGACAGCCTTGGATGAGACGGCGAAAAAGCTTCTGGATGAGGCTGATCTGCCGGTGGTTACGACCGATTATCTGTACAATTCGTATTTTGATGAAATCTATCACGCAAGAACCGCGCTCGAGCATATAGAAAACATCTACCCCTATGAGGTTTCACATCCGCCGCTGGGAAAAATCATCATCGGGCTTGGCATTCGTCTGTTCGGGATGAATCCATTTGGCTGGCGGTTTATCGGCACACTGTTCGGCATTTTGATGCTGCCGATACTTTATGTTTTTTTGAAGAACATGTTCGGAAAGCTGATGGTCGCTATATGCGGAACGCTGCTCTTCGCGTTTGACTTCATGCATTTCGTTCAGACGCGCATAGCCACAATCGACACATACGGCGTGTTTTTCATTTTGCTGATGTTTTATTTCATGTACCGCTACCTGACGCAGTTTTACGATACGCCGTTTCGTAAAACGCTGTTCCCGCTGTTTTTGAGCGGATTGTGTTTCGGCATCGGGGCCGCCTCGAAATGGACGGTAATCTACGGCGGCGCGGGGCTGTGCGCGCTTTATGTGATAAGGCAGTTTCTTCGCTTCCGGTATTATGCGAAGATCGGGAAAAAAAAGAGCTTCGGTCTGTATCTGTGCGGAACGCTTGCGGTTTCTATTGTGTTTTTTGTGCTCATTCCGGTCACGGTCTATATATTGTCCTATATACCGTACGGAACGGCAAAGGGCATGAAAATTGGGGAAGGGATGCTGTTTAGCAAGGATTTCCTGCAGATTGTCTGGGAGAACCAGAAATTTATGTTCTCCTACCACAGCAAGCTTGTCGCCGAGCATCCGTACAGCTCCGAGTGGTGGAAATGGATTATTAATCTCCGGCCGATACTATACTATTTACAAAAATTCGGTGACGGTACAAAATCCGCATTTGCCGCGTTCGGTAACCCGGTCGTATGGTGGACGGGCATCGGCGCGATGATCGCAATGGTGCTCGCCGTGATAAAACGGCGCGATAAGATTGCGCTGATGATTTTAATCGGGTATATCAGCCAGCTTTTCCCCTGGATTATCATATCGAGAATTGCGTTTATCTACCATTACTTCCCGAATGTGATTTTCATCGTGCTCGGCATTTCCTATATGTTCAACGATCTTTGTGAAATTCGAAGGAATAAATTCAGCGTATCCGTTCCGCTCCTGACGTTGTGCGCGCTTGGGATGTTCATTATATTTTTTCCGGTGCTGACGGGCATACGGGTAGATGCGTGGTATCCGAATACGCTGCTGAGATGGTTTGACGGTATGTGGCCGTTTTGATAATACTGATTAGAGTATAGGAGAACAATGGTGATAGATCAGCATGTTCACAGCGCATGTTCCATTGATGCCGATACGCCGATGAAGGATATGGCTTTGGCCGCGGCGGATATGGGCCTTGATTTGTTGTGTTTTACCGACCACTGTGACCTGGAGCATCATCTGACGGGCTTATTTGATCCCGGCTGTTTTGACAGGGACAGGCTGATAAGTGATTTTTCAAGAGCGTCTGAATCGGTGAAAGGCAAGCTCCGGCTGCGCCTCGGCCTGGAACTCGGAGCGGGCTGGCGTCTTAAGGATAAGGCGGCGGAGATTGCAGCCGGATGCGATTTTGATCTGATCATCGGCTCTGTGCACAATTTGCCTTCACAACCTGACTTTTATTTTTTGGATTTTGAGAAAGAGCCGTATCGGACACCGGAGGCGTGCAAAAAGCTGTTCAGGCAGTATATCGGGGAGCATTTCGAGATGATCGGGCATAGTCTGTTCGATGTAATCGGGCACATCGGTTATCCTTTGCGGTATATGAAACGTGCGGGAATAAAGCTTTCGTTATCTGAATATTACGACGAGTTCAGCCTGCTTTTTCGGAAACTGATTGAAAGCGGCAAGGGAATTGAAGTCAATACGGCGGGGCTCAGGAAAGATTTCGGGCAGGTTTTACCGCTGCCCGGGATCCTTAAACTGTACAGGCAGTCGGGCGGCGAGATTGTCACCATCGGTTCGGATGCGCATGATATTTCGAGTTTAGGAACCGGAATACGAGAAGCGCAGGATCTTCTTGAAAAAATAGGATTTCGTTATTTTACCGTGTTTACGAAAAGAAAACCGGAATTTTTCAAATTATAACAGGAGGCTATAGATGATAGCATTGGGCAGCGACCATGCCGGTCTTGAACTTAAACTGAAGATTATGAAGTGGCTTGCGGAAAACGGCCATGAATACAAGGATTTTGGCACGCATTCTTTTGACAGCTGCGATTATCCCATTTATGCCGAGGCGGTAGGGAAAGCGGTTGCGTCGGGCGAATATGAAAAAGGAATTCTGGTTTGCGGGACCGGCATCGGCGTCTCAATATCCGCAAATAAAGTAAAGGGCGTCAGGTGCGCGCTCTGCTCGGATTGTTTTTCCGCGGAGATGTCAAGGCGCCACAACGACGCGAATATTCTCGCGCTGGGGGGCAGGGTGATCGGCTCGGGGCTGGCGGAGAAGATCGTATGGACCTGGCTTCACACCGAATTTGAGGGCGGACGGCACCAAAGGCGCGTTTCGCTGTTTACCGATATCGAAAATAACCAATAAACGCAGTTTGTATTTGATTATTGGGAAAAAGTGTTTATAATAGAGGTTACTGTAATAACATGAAAGGATGGTTGCCCACAATGCGCTCAAAACGCATGGAAGATATCAGTACCTATATTTATGAGCAGAAAATGGTTACTCTGGATAAGCTTTGCCAGAAGTTCGGCGTTTCTAAAAATACGATTCGCCGTGATATCAACGAACTCATTACTTACGGTAACTTTAAAAAGATCTACGGGGGCGTAACCGTTTCGCCGATCAAGAAGCTGGTTTCGTTTGACGAACGAGAAGTCCGGAAATGGTCGGCCAAACAACGGATTTCAGCGAAGGCCGCCGAACTGGTAGAAGACGGAGATATCATTTTTATTGATTCCGGGACCACCACAAGCCATATGATCGACCACATAAAAGACAGGAAGAATCTGACCGTCATCACAAACAACCTGGAGATCATTATCCGCGCCATCCCGTATGAGAACATCAATCTGATTTCCCTGTCCGGGACACTCAACAGAAAAACCCTCTCCTTTACGGGGGGCAGCGCGGTAAATGTGCTGTGCGGCTATAATATCAGCAAGGCGTTCATAGCCGCTACGGGTATTTCCGTTATAAGCGGGGCCAGTAATTCATCTGCGCCGGAATACGAAATCAAGCTTACCGCCGTGCAAAGAAGCAGGTTGGTCTACCTTCTTGCCGACTGCAGTAAGTTCAACGTGATCTCGCTGATGACCTATTGCACGCTGGCTGAAATCGACACGCTGATCACCGATGAAGAACCCCCGGCGGAATTCGCGGAGATCTTTGCCGAGAACAGGCATAATATTCTGGTCACCTCAGAAACAAGATAACGCACCGTTGCGGTGTAGACAGGAGTCGGCACATGGCATCCGGATCAAGAAAAATCTACCGAAGACGCGGTCCGCTTAAATTGATCCTGAAAATTATTTTCGGATTGATTTTGTTCGCCGTTGTATTGGCCGTTGGGATCTTTTTCTGGTTTCAAACTTATATTGTCTATACGCCGGAAGGTGTGCGGCTTGATATCCCGTTTCTGAACAGGGACGTGGACGGATAACGCGGAGGACAAATATGACGGTTAAGCTTGCTGTACGTCAGGTAGTTGAGCTCGTTATGCGCAGCGGAGATATTGATAATCGGTTTGTTGATGTATCAAATTCGATGAGAAACGGGTCTAAAGCGCATAAAATGATCCAAAAATCCTACTCAGACGCCTACATTAGCGAGGTGTTTTTGCGGTTAAACACAAAAATCGATGATATTGACGTCGTGCTGGAGGGAAGAGCGGACGGTGTTATCATCGATGAAAACGGAAAAATAACGGTTGACGAGATCAAAACCACGACATTTCCCCTGGAAAAACTGTCAAATTTCGCCGAACAGCACCTCGCGCAGGCAATATGCTACGCACATATGCTTTTGACCGCAACCGACCTCCCGGCCCGGCTTGCTGAAACGGTCGCCGAAAAAAAGCTTATGCTGACGCAAATCGACCGGATTGATGTGCAGCTTACTTACTATCATCTGGAGACGGGGGAAACCGTAAAACAGCATCAAAGCGTTTCCCGGGAGGCGCTTCGGGTGTTCTTTGAGGAACTGCTGCGAAAATACGGCGTGTGGATGCGATACGAGCAAAACTGGAAGCTGCTGCGTGACAAAACAATCAAGGAGATGCATTTTCCGTTTCCGGCGTACAGGAGGGGTCAGCGGGAGCTTGCTGTCTCTGTTTACAGGACGGTCGCGCGCGGCGGCAAGCTGTATGCCGAGGCTCCGACCGGTATCGGGAAAACGATATCAGTCCTGTTTCCGGCCATCAAGGCGATGGCAGAAGACAAAGCGGAGAAGCTGTTTTACCTTACTGCAAAGACCGTTACCCGCTCAGTGGCGGAGAATACCGTGCGCCACATGGTTGAACAGGGCCTTAGATTCAAGTCCGTCACGCTCAGGGCTAAGGAAAAAATCTGCTTTATGCAGGAAACCATCTGCAATCCGGATTATTGCGATTGTGCCAAGGGGCATTACGACCGCATTGGTGATGCGCTTTTGGATTTGCTTCATCATAATGATATCATTACGCCTGAGGATATTGTTATGTACGCGCGCAAGCACCGCGTCTGCCCGCATGAGATGGGGCTGGATGCTGCGCTGTGGGTTGATTTGGTCATCGGGGATTATAACCATGTCTTTGATCCGGAGGTATATTTGAAGCGCTTTTTTTACGAAGTAAGCGGCGACTATGTATTTCTGATCGACGAGGCGCACAATCTTGTCGACAGGGTTAGAGAAATGTATACGGCGGTGTTGCGGAAATCCGCGTTTTACAGGCTGAAAAAGAAACTGAAGGACAAAAACCCGGAAGCGGCTTTGCTTCGGAGCGCAATGGGCGCCATCAATCAATATATGCTTAACCTGCGTAAGGCGCTTGAAGCAGAACACAAAACAAGCGAGGTGACTTATCGGCAGGATACCGGTCTAGAGGAGCTGATCGTTCATTTTCTGGCAGCTTGCGGCGAGTGGCTGAGCAGGGAAAAACTAACATCACACCCTTTACAGGCTGAGGTGCTTGAGCTGTATTTTGATACGTTGAGCTTCAACAGGATATCGGGCGGTTACAGCAGTTGCTATTGCTGTATTGCAGAGGCCAACGGCAGCGAGGTCGAGATAACCTATTTCTGCCTCAATCCATCCGAGATTGCCGCCGGATGCCTAACACGTGCGAAGGCATCGGTTATGTTTTCGGCTACGCTGACGCCGCTGTTTTACTACCGCGAGATATTGGGCGGAGATCGGTACGACGATATTCTAACGCTTCCGTCCCCGTTTGAGCAGGAAAGGCTAAAGCTGATTGCCCATCAGGGGATATCCACCAAGTATCGGGACAGGGAGGCGAGCATTGGCACCATTGCAGATGCGATAGCAGCATGTGTTACCCGGAAGAAAGGAAATTACCTGGTCTTTTTCCCGTCCTTTGCCTACCTGAGTAAGGTGTACGCGTTCTTCTCGATCAGGTACCCGGATATTAAGACCGTTTTGCAGCAAAACAGCATGAGCGACAATGAACGCGCAGCTTTTATCAATCTGTTTGACGCAGAAAATGCCGAGACGCTGGCGGGGTTCTGCGTTCTGGGCGGTATATTTGCAGAGGGGATCGATTTAAGAGGGGAGAGGCTCATCGGCAGCATCATCGTCGGTGTCGGTCTGCCAAAACTGTCCCTGAGGCAAAACCTGATTAGAGACTATTTCAACAGCATAAACGGGCAAGGTTATGATTATGCTTATGCGTTTCCGGGCATGAACAAGGTTCTGCAGGCGGCCGGGCGCGTAATCCGGACAGAGAGCGATAACGGACTGGTGGTTTTGATCGACAGCCGTTTCGGAACGGAGAAATATCGCAGGTTATTTCCGGAACACTGGTCGCACATCAGGTTCATAAAAAACAACGGGGAGCTTAAGCAGCTACTTATGTGTGTTGACAGAAGGATCGAAACAACAGATGTATAAGAGAGGCGCTGCCTGGAAACCGCCAGGCAGCGCCTCTTTGTGTTTTCACACTCACAATGTGAGCGCATTGTGAGTGCTTCACAATGTGAGTGATAGTTGGTCTGTGAAAATGGGGGCCTTATCGGACAGTGTCGTTTTCAACATTTCGGTGTCTAAACAAACACCGCCATAGAATTTGCCGATGCAGGTTAAAAAATTGGCGCTGCGTCTCATGGAAACCCCGAGTGCTTTTAGTACCTCAAAGGTTATTGTCATGGTCTTTCTCGCCGCAATGATTCGCTTGGATAGTGTGACGCCGATACCCGGAACACGCAGCAGCATTTCGTAATCGGCCTTATTTGCCTCGACCGGAAAAAGGTGAAGATTCCTGATCGCCCAGGCAGCTTTCGGATCGATGTCCCGCATAAGGTTCGGCGATGATTCGGGTGCGAGTTCCTCGGCGGAGAAACCATAAAGCGAAATGAGCCGGTCGGCCTGGTAGAGTCGAGCGACGCGCCATTTCGGCGTTGTAGTAAAGCTAAGGTTGTCATAACCGACGGCCGGGTGCTCATAATGAAAGGCGGTATAATATATGCGCTTTAAGTCGTATTTCCGATATAATGCCCTTGAAAGCCTCAGGATCGTATAATCATCCTCTCCTGCGCTTCCCGCCATCAATTGAGTGGTCTGTGAAACCGCGAAAGCAGGCCGGAAGCGCGAAGAATCGTTCTTCATAGCCTTTATCAGCGCGCTGATTTGGCCCATTGGGGTCAAAATGTTGTTCTTATTTTTATTTTTCGCAATCAAGTTATAATTCTCACTTTTAGCGACTTCAATGTTCACACTCAGACGGTTTGCCAGCGTGCCGGTTTGATAGATCAGCTCCCGGTCCGCACCCGGCATGACCTTGGCATGTATATAACCCTTATAATAATAGTCCCGCCGGATGATTTTCAGCGTCTCTATTATCAGCTCCTGCGTATAATCGGGGTTTTTATAGATCGCCGAGGTAATAAAAATACCGCGGCTGCTTAGTCGGGCCTGTTTAACCGAAAGCTCTGCCAGCTCTTTCGGTGCGGCGGCATAGCGCCTTTTGTCATTACTGCATCTGCAAGAGCAGTATGCGCAGTTAAATATACAGTTGTTGGACAAAAACACCTTCGGTACCTTTGGCGGAGACAGCTTCGATTTTATCCCGGTTCTAATTGAATAAAGGTCCGGAATACAGGCCTTATCATCATCGGCGACATCATATCGTGCATCCTCATGCATCATAAGAAGCTTTTCTTCCGGAAAAGGCTCGCTGTTCATGATTATACCGGCCATATTTTTCTCCATACTGCCGCGAAGCGGCAGCACAAACAGTCAGGAAAAATCGATTTCTTCAGTGCGTGAAAGTATCTTTCACGCTATTCTCCATACCGCAACTTTCAAAATAGAACGTATGTTCCTAAATAATCATACCACATGTTGCGGAGGATAGCAATATGAAGTTCACCGAATCAGTAAATTTAAAGAACTTTCAACAGAAGACAGCAGATGGTTAATCCGGATCAATCACGACGACGTTTTTGAGGGCACCGCCGTGTTCGGCGTTTTCAAAAGCTTCATTGATTTGCTCAAGAGAATAGCGGTTTGTAAGCATACAGTCAATATCAATAAGACCTGCTTTATATAGCTGCATATAACGCGGAAGATCGCGACGCAGCGTAACGACGCCCATCACGCTTCCGGTCAGCCGCATTCCGGTTAAGAGTTCCATCGCACTTACATCATAAAGCATTTCCTGCTCTTTAGTGCTATGACCGATGAAGCAGACCTGCCCGTATGGTGCTGTCATATCAATAGCCTGACGCTTGATGTTTTTTCCCGCTGTAGCCACGATCGTATGATCGGCACCGAAGCCCAGCAGTTTTTTTACTTCAGCTGTCACATCACAGTATTTTGGGTTGAAGGTATGACTTGCACCGACCCTTTTTGCCAGCGTCAATTTGCTATCCACGAGGTCTATCGCTACTATCGGGTAGGATCCGCAGAGGCGCGCACCCTGAATGGCAGACAGCCCGACACCGCCACATCCGAATACTAAAACGCTGTCACCCATTTTCACTTTACATCTGTTGATCACAGCGCCAAAGCCGGAAATAAAACCGCAGGCCAAAGCTGAGCCGACTTCATAAGGGATATCAGGGTCAAGCTTGACAAGGCAGTTTTCTTCACAGTTTGTATATTCCGCAAAGCCGGTCACCGTGGCGCCAGTCTGGATCGGGACCTCCCCGTTTTTTCGCGTATACGCGCTTGGCCGGCGAAACTCTGACGGGGGGAGCGTCGTGCAGAACCATGGTCGATCCTTCATGCATTGCTCGCAGGTGCCGCAGCCTGCTCAAACGATACAGGCGATCACGCGGTCGCCGGGTTTGACATAGGTAACCTTTGAGCCGACGGCATCTACGATTCCCGCTATCTCATGCCCGACTGTTCCAGATCCTTCAAATGACCCATGTTCGCCTTTGACGGAATGAATATCGCTGTGGCAGATTGTGCACGTCTTGACCTTTAATCTGACCTGAGCAGGTGAGGGATCACTCAGGTCGCATTCTTCAATAACAAACGGTTCGTTTATCTTCGGTAAAATGGCGACCTTACATTTCACAATCCTGACCTTCTTTCATTGTTTAAAATTAAAAGCGCTCGGTCACAGTATATCAAAAAACAAATTGAAATGAAAGGCTGCAATGCCGTCTGATTATTGTGAAACAGAACGATACATGGTATGCTCATATGAGCACGTCAAAGTCGAAAACCGGGGGTATCGGTTGGTGAAATATTTAATAAAGGATAAAATGTTTTACAAGACCTTTTTTGCCATTTCAGCTGCTCTGGCATTACAGCAGTTATTGAGCTACTGTGTGAACCTGGCCGACAATGTAATGCTGGGTGCTTACAGCGAGGATGCCATGTCGGGATCTGCGCTCGTCAGTCAGATACACTATATCCTGCAGCTGATGATTAACGGTATCGGAACCGGTATTGTGATGATCGGCTCCCGTTACTGGGGTATGAAGAAACCGGAACAGATACGCCGCTTCATAGGTATGGGCTGGAAGTTTGCCGTCGCTTTAGGCACGCTATTCACGGCCGCAACACTGCTGACACCGAACACGATATTGTTATTTTTTACAAACGACCCCGAGGTACTGGCACAGGGGCGGCAGTATCTGGTGCTGATGCGCTGGACTTTTGTCTTGTTTCCCGTTTCTTATTGCCTGATGTGGGGCCTGCGAAGCGTCGAGACGACCTTTATCGGGCCTGTGCTATCTGTGCTCACCCTTATTCTCAATATCTGCCTGAACTATACATTTATATTCGGCAAGTTCGGTGCGCCTGAAATGGGCGTTACAGGTGCTGCGCTGGCTTCATTGATAAGCCGTATTGTTGAGGTCCTTGTCATGCTCGTTTATGTATTTCTGGTTGATAAAAAGCTGAGAATTAGAGCGGTCGACCTTCTGCGTTTTGATTTCACCGATATAGGGTTGTTTTTAAAAGCGGCACTTCCTGTGACGGGTACCCTCCTTTCCTTTGCTCTGGGTGTATCGGCACAGACAGCCATACTTGGGCATTCTTCAACAGCCGCACTTGCCGCGAACAGCATTATGAGCATAGCTTGGCAGATAACCGGCGTCGTCGGGATGACCTGTGGCAGCGCGTCCGCTATCATTATCGGCAAGGCCATAGGGGAAGGAAAAAAGGACAGGATAAATGCCTATTCAAAAACACTCCAACTCATGTATATACTTATTGGCATTACTTCAGCCGGTATACTGTTTTCCCTGCGCGGCCTCCTCCTCAGCTTTTACGAACTTACACCCGAGACGATGGCCCTTGCGCGTCAGATGATTCTTGCGCTTTGCTTTATCGTTTTGGCAACCTGTTACCAATACCCCGTTTCTTCCGGTATTATTCTGGGGGGAGGAAACTCGAAGTACAGCTTCATCGTTGACAGCTTCGCGATGTGGATCGTAGCGCTGCCGCTGGCATGGATATCGGCATATTTGTTGAAATGGCCCCCGCTTGTGACTTTCTGCATCCTTCGAAGCGACCAGTTTCTAAAGGTCATAATAAACGGATATTGGGTTAATAAACGTCAATGGTATCGTCAATTGATTAAATAATGCCACTGAACAGATGCGTTTCGTAAACGCATCTGTTCAGTGGCACTGACTTTTAAGTCAATGACTTCAAGGCACTGACTTTTAAGTCAATGACTTCAAGGCGCTGCCTTCAAGTCAATGACTTGAAGGCAGTATGCACAGGTTTTTTGCCGCTTCCCAGAGTTCTTCCTTTCCGATGGTGGTCACTCTGCCTTTTGCGTATTGATTATCTACCCAATCCTTGAGCTTCAAGACACGCTCATCATTTTTGGATATTGTATTTCCGATAAAAATGTTGCGGTTAAGCCAGAGGGCGATGCCGGCTGCACCGGAAGTGGACGTAATCGATATGCCCGGAGGGCTTTTCAGCAAAGTTGCCGTATCAAAAATATTATAGATTTCCTCGTCCTTGAGCAGTCCGTCTGCATGGATGCCGGCCTGGGTCATGTTGAAGTCGCGTCCTACATACGGTGTATTGGCCGGAATTTCATACCCGAGCTCTTTTTCGTAATAATCGGCAATGTCGCGGATGACCGTCGTGTCAAATCCGTCGAGGGTTCCGCGCAGCTGTGCATATTCAATAATCATCGCTTCAAGCGGCGTGTTTCCGGTCCGTTCCCCGATACCGAGCAGCGAGCAGTTGACGGCGGAAGCGCCGTACAGCCAGGCTGTAGAGGCATTGACAACAGCCTTGTAAAAGTCGTTATGCCCATGCCATTCCAGCTGTTCAGAATCATAGCCTGCGTAGATCTTCAGACCATATATGATGCCCGGGATACTCCGAGGCAGAGAAGCGCCGGTAAACGGGATGCCGTATCCCAGTGTATCGCAAATACGTATCTTAATTGGAACGCCGCTTTCTCTGGACAGATTGCTCAGCGCGTGCGCAAACGGAACGACAAAACCATAAAAATCGGCTCTGGTTATATCCTCAAAATGACATCTTGGACGGATACCGACCGACAGGGCATCCTTTATGACATTCAGATAGTCCTCCATTGCCTTGCCGCGGGACTTTTTGAGTTTATTGAAGATATGGTAATCGCTGCAGCTGACAAGGATGCCGCATTCTTTCAGTCCCATATCCTTTGCGATCGAAAAGTCCTGCTTGCTTGCCCTGATCCAACCGGTGATCTCGGGAAATGGGAGTCCGAGCTCTTGACAGAGACGCAGCGCTTTTTTATCCGTTTCACTGTACAGGAAAAACTCCGACTGGCGTATCTTGCCTTTCGGACCGCCAAGTTTATTCAGCAGCTTGAAGAGATGCACGATCTGCTCCGGTGTATAGGGTGCGCGGCTTTGCTGACCGTCCCTGAAGGTCGTGTCCGTGATCCAAATCTCATCCGGCGGATCCATCGGACTGACTCTGTGGTTAAACGTGCATTTCGGAATTTCCGTATATGGGAAAACGTCTCTATAAAAATTCGGTTCATTCGGTTCCTGAAGCGTGTACTCATAATCGGATTCCATCAGGAACTTTTTCTTTTCATCAAATAATACCATTTCATGTAATCCTCCCGAATTGCAATTTCAGATTTTAGAATCTTTCATTATTGATATGATAAATGAAATGTTACCATTTGACAATACAGAAATATTGCATTATTTATGCGGGTATTTTGGTTATAGCAAACAAAAGAAGAACAACGGATATGAAAGTAAGAGCAATTTTAGTTTCAAAGGTTAAGAAAATCTCATGATTTCTTACCGGCGAATTGCTGAAATTATATACCGGCGGTCACAGTATAGCAGAATAATTACGCCGGTCTGCATTTTGAATGGAGATTAGGATAATGTATCAGCCTTCAGATTTAATCATTTGATAAGGTAAAACCGTCAACCGGGAGGTTTATCTCCGAATTGACGGTCTGCAGCGATACATTAACAGCAATTATACAAGTATTCGATCCCAAAATCGATGAAACGCAATGCCTTTAATAAATTGACTTATAAATTCATTATCTCCAACTGATCCCAAAAAGACCCCAAGACTATTTCCGATCTTTTCGTCTTCAATCCATTGTTTGCCTTCATTTGTTCCTGCTATAGGCTTAAAGTGTATGAATGCTTCTTTTAGGAACTTGCAGGCCTCCATGGCAAAGTATGGATCTGCCTTTTTACCCCCGTCAATATAAACAGCGTCAAAAACAACCGATGAGTCAGTGATAAAAGATTTTACTGCTTCCATCTGGCTGGCATCAGAGCTTGTTATCATCCCGATCTTATCGCTTATTATAGCCGCTTGAGCGCCCTCTGCCTGTAGTGCTTTAATAACCCCGTTAACCTGATCATAATCAAATCCCTCGGCAATGATGACCGCAACAGTCCTTGTTCGGGCTGTCTTTACCGTGTTTTCCTGGCTGAGAGCGGGGGAGGCTTTGGTCACCGTTGAGCCGCCCGAGGCCGGGGGGGTGGCCCCGACTTTGATTGCTATGGCCTTTGCCAGGTCCAGGTCCACATTGGCAAACATATCAGTGACGCGTTGCTTAATGCATTTGTCCTTCACTCTGCCTACCTCAAAGGCGAATGCATTAATGATATGCTGCCTTTCGGGTGCGCTCATGCTGTTCCAGAATAGAGTCGCCTGTGAGAAGTGATCATTAAAGCTGGCGCTTCGGGCACGGATCTTGTTACCTTCAACCTTTTCCTGGTGGTGAACATAGCCCCCCTCATTCTCACCGACGGGATAAGGAGAATTATTCGCCATGGCATTGCGGTGGTATGCAACATTTCCTACGTTGATGGTCTGGCGGCCGTAGCCGTCTCGTTGATTATTGTGAAAAGGACAAACCGGACGGTTAATGGGAATCTCATGGAAGTTAGGTCCGCCAAGACGAATCAACTGGGTATCGAGGTACGAGAACAGTCGCCCCTGTAAAAGGGGGTCATTTGAAAAGTCAATTCCCGGCACTACATTTCCCGGATGAAAAGCTACTTGCTCGGTTTCCGCGAAAAAATTGTCCACATTGCGGTTTAAAGTCATTTTTCCAATAATGCGAACCGGTACATCCTCTTCCGGCCAAAGTTTTGTCGGATCCAGAATATCAAAGTCAAAGGAAAATTCATCCTTTTCCTCAAGCAGCTGCACCCCCAGCTCGAACTCCGGATAATTGCCCATTTCAATATTGTCCCATAAATCACGGCGGTTAAAGTCCGGATCCTCTCCACCGATTTTTGCGGCTTCGGCTTGTAAGAGAGAATGCACGCCCAACAGTGGTTTCCAGTGGAACTTCACAAAATGCGCCTTACCCTCTTCATTAATAAAGCGAAAGGTGTTTACACCGAAGCCTTCCATCATGCGAAAGCTCCTTGGGATGGCTCGGTCGCTCATTGCCCACATAACCATGTGCGCCGATTCTTGATTCTGTGTAATCCAATCCCAAAATGTGTCATGGGAGGCTGTTGCTTGGGGAATTTCGTTGTTCGGTTCCGGTTTGTTCGCGTGTATAAAATCCGGAAACTTTATGGCATCCTGTATAAAAAAAGGCGCCATATTATTGGCTACTAAATCATAGTTTCCTTCTTCCGTATAAAACTTTGTTGCAAAACCACGAACATCCCGTGCCGTGTCCTTTGAACCTCGAAAACCAATAACTGTTGAAAAACGTACAAACACAGGGGTCTTCATGTTTGGATCTTGCAGGAACTTAGCCTTTGTATAGGATCGCATTGATTCATATACTTCAAAAACGCCGTGGGCTCCGGAACCGCGTGCATGAACTACCCGCTCGGGAATCCGTTCATGGTCAAAATGAGTGACCTTTTCTCTGAAATGGAAATCTTCCATCAGCGTCGGGCCGCGTTCTCCTGCTTTTAAGCTGACCTCATCCTCTGCGATTTTAAGCCCTTGATTCGTCGTAAGCGCCTGGTTTTGATTGTCATTTTTGCGAAACATCCCCAACTGCTCGTTTTTGCTGTTTTCACTGATACTCTTCTGTTTATCGTTCATACACTATGCTTCCTCCGTATTCGCTTAATGTATGAATTATTATTAGAGGTTATCACCCCAAATATTCCGGCATATGGGGACGGCAATTCTCGTTGAACCGGTTTTTCGTGCTGTTTTTGGCCTATCCATAAGCTGATACTATTTCGCAATTTATTGAAGAACAGTATTAGCTGAGCTGGAGTTTTTTGTTGAGAATGATCTCCGGCATCAGTTCATTGGAAATTGTCTCAAGGAAATATTCAAAGATCCTGATTTCGTTTTCTGTAAAACGTTCTCTGATTCTTCGCATGACCTCGTCCATATACTCGGCGCTTTGTCCGTAGTAATGCTTGAACTTATCCGTCACGGTCAGGGTGAATTCTCGCTTGTCCGTTTCGGAACGTTCCTTCAACACATATCCCTTCTTGATCAAGCTCTGCACTTTATAAGCGGCGTTGGCTTGCGAAATCATCACAAATCGCGCAAACTCGTTGATCGTCGGCTTGTCAAGAGCGTATATGACCTCGACGCACAGCGTTTCCACAGCGGTCAGACTGGCTTCTCTCGTTTCGAACCGGCTGAAGATCTTCCGATAGAAGTTAAGTTTAAATTTCATATAAATTTCCGAGAATAAGGCTTCAAGCATTTTATTTCTCCGTTTTGTTATTTTGTCCGACAGCGGATATAATGTCACTTTCCGTCTGTAATTGAAAATGAAAACATAGCTACGCAAACCGTAGTTTCCGCGACTTTGGCGACCGCCTCGCCGATTCCGATCGGGCCGCGCATGCGAGTGATCCTACAGTCCAGGGTCAAAACGTCGCCGGGCGTGACGGGCGCTTTGAAGCGTGCGTTTTTAATTCCGCCGAATAAAACGATTTTGCCCTGATTTTCCGGAAGCGTCAAGGCTGCGATCGCACCTGTTTGTGCGAGCGCCTCTATAATCAAAACACCCGGCATGAGGCTTTTTTCGGGAAAGTGTCCGAGAAAATTCATTTCATTTGCCGTAACGCACTTGATGCCCAATGCCCATTTACCGGGATCGTAATCGAGGATTTTGTCCACAAGCAGGAAGGGATAACGGTGCGGAAGGATTTTTCTGATTTGATCGTTTGAAAGCTCCAAGAAGCTTGGCTCCTTTCTTCTCTATTGCTCGTATCTGGAAATGACGAGCGAGGCATTATGTCCGCCGAATCCAAAGGAATTGGTCATGGCGTGTTTTATGCTTTGGTACCGTCCGGTATTCGGTACGATGTCAAGATCACATTCGGGATCAAAAACCTTATGATTAATCGTCGCCGGTATAAAACCCTCTTTAACAGCCAGCGCGCAGATAATCGTCTCGACAGCACCGGCGGCGCCGAGCAGATGTCCGGTCATCGATTTGGTCGAGCTCATCGGAACGTCTTTCGCGTTCTCTCCGAAGAGCCCCTTGACGGCGAGGGTTTCGCATTTATCATTCGGCGGCGTCGAGGTGCCGTGGGCGTTGATATAGCCGATATCTTCCGTTTTCAATCCTGCGTCCGTTATCGCATCGCGCATCGTTTTGATCCAGTATTTGCAGGTCGGATCGGGTGCTGTGATATGGTAAGCGTCGCAGGTTGTCCCATAGCCGGAAAGCACTGCATATATGTTTGCTCCGCGCTCCTTGGCGTGTTCAAGCTCTTCGAGCATGATGATCCCGGCACCCTCGCCCAGAACGAATCCGTTTCGTTCCAGATCGAAGGGAATAGAAGCACGGTTCGGGTCGCTGCTTTGGGATACCGCTTTCATCGAGGTAAAGCCGCCAATGGCCAGAGGCATGACCGCCGACTCGGTACCTCCGCAAAGAACCGCATCAAGATAACCGTGGCGTATTTGACGCATCGCGTCTCCAATGGCGTTGGCTGAGCCGGCGCAGGCTGTCACAATACAGGAGGCATAGCCATGAAAACCCGATTCGATCGCAATGCGGCCTGCGGCCATATTTGCGATGGACATCGGAATGAAGAAAGGGGAGACCCTGTCAAACCCTTTTTCGATACCCCTCATCTGCTCCTGTGCGATTGTTGTAATTCCCCCGATTCCGGAAGATACGATGACGCCGCAGCGGTTGAAATCGATATTCTCTGTCGTCAATTCGCTGTCCTTGAGCGCTTCGGCAGCGGCTATAGAAGCTAAAAGCGTAAACCTGTCAAGTTTTCGGGCTTCAACCGATGTATAATAATCCGTTACCTCTATTTTGACCTCGGCAGCCAGTGTGACTTTGCTCTGACTCGTATCGTATGTCGTTATGGGACCGATCCCGCAGACGCCCTTTTGCAGGGATGCCCAAAACGACTTTTTTTCATTCCCAAGAGGATTTACAGTGCCGATTCCGGTAATGGCAACACGTCTGTTCATAGGGCTCCAGCCTTTCTGTTTAGAATAATACCGATATGTTTTTTATAGGCATTAGTATATTACATGTACATACCACCGTCAACGCAAAGAACCTGTCCGGTTATATAGGCTGCTTCGTCGCTGCATAAAAACGCGACGGCCGCCGCGACATCCTCGCTCCTGCCCACTCGTCCGAGCGGGATGGTTTTCAGCATCTCGGCTTTCAGTTCATCGCTCAGGCCGGAAGTCATATCGGTTTCGATATAGCCGGGGGCAATGGCATTTACCGTTATTCCGCGCTTGGCAAACTCCTTTGCCGCCGATTTGGTTAAACCGATAAGCCCGGCTTTGCTGGCTGCGTAATTTGCCTGTCCGGCGTTACCGGCAATACCGACGACGCTGGCTATGTTGATAATCCTTCCGCTTCTTTTCTTGCTCATCGGGCGGAAGGCCAGCTTAACGCAGTTGAAGGCACCTCTGAGGTTGACGCCAAGCACGGCGTCAAAATCCTCCGGCGTCATGCGCATGATCAGGTTATCTCTTGTTATCCCGGCATTATTTATCAGGATATCGGGAGGTCCGAAATTCTTTTCGCAGATTTCAAAGATTCGTTCACAGTATTTGATTTTGGTGACATCGGCTTTGACTAACGCGACGTGCGGATTCTTCATCAGGCACAAATCTTTTGTCAGCTCGGCTTCTTTGTCGTTTCCAGCGTAATTAATCACGATGTTGACGCCATATTCAGAAAGCTTTGCGCATATCTGACGTCCGATTCCGCGGCTGCCGCCCGTTACAATAGCCGTTTTTCCTGTAAGTGAAGCGTAGCTCATGCGCCTTTTACCGCCTTAACTGTTTTATAAAAGCTGTCGACATCCTCAATCGAATAGGAAACAATGTCCGGTGCCGTCTTCCTGACAAAGCCGGAGAGCACTCTGCCCGGCCCGATCTCAATAACGGTATCTACCCCGAGGCTGCGCAGTTTATAAATCGTTTTTTCAAACAAAACAGGGGACTTGACCTGGTTTTGCAATATGTGCGGGATCGTTTCGCCCTCACCCAGCACATCCGCCGTTGTGTTGAACACAACAGAAAAATGCATATCGCGAAACTCCGTTTGATACAACCGCTCGCCAAGCAGCTTTGAAGCTTCTTCCATCAACGGCGTATGGAAAGGTCCGCTGACGTTGACGGGCAAGCAGCGTTTGGCACCCATTTTCAGGCACTTTTCCGCCGCTGCGTCCACCGCTTCAGCTTCTCCGCCGATAACGATTTGACCGGGGCAGTTAAAATTTGCGCAGGCTACGATGCCAAGATTAAGCGCGTTAATTTCGCTGATGGCTTCCTGAATCAGTTCCTCCGAGAGGTTGAACACCGCACACATTTTGGATTTGATATTGGCTGTCGTTTCTTCCATGACCTTGCCGCGAAATGCCAGAAGGCTGATCAATGTGTCTTCATCAAAGACACCGGATGCATATAGCGCCGAGTATTCGCCGAGTGAAAGGCCGGCTGCACAGGTTGGATAAATGCCCTCTTCATACAGAAGCTTTGTCACGGCGGTCGCAAGTGCGGCCATACAAGGCTGCGTGTATCTCGTCCTTGATAGAATGTCCAGCGGTGTTTCAAAGCACAGGTTGCGGATGTCAAAACCGGCGTTCTCGTTATCGAAACTGCTGCGGATCATCGGAAACTTTTCATAGAAGTCTCTGCCCATGCCAACCTTCTGACTGCCCTGTCCGGCATATAAAAATGCGAGCTTCATATTCCTTACTCCTTATGATTATCATTCCATATGGATATTTGTTTCAGTATATCAAAGGACTTTTTCATTTCAACATATAATTCCTGCAAAATGACGGCTGCAGGTCTGATTTCCTTCAGCTGACCGGCTACCTGGCCCGCCATCAATGAACCGTTATGGATATCACCGTCAAAAACTGCCTTGTGAAGCGAGCCCAGCGTGAAATTCTCCAGTTCCTCAAGACCCGCTCCTTCCTTTTCGCGTTTTAAATACTCTCTTGCCATTTTGTTTTTCAAGATGCGTACAGGCACGCCGCCGATTCTGCCGGTGACGGTTGTGTCGGTATCCTTCGCGTTTATGATCGCTTGTTTGTAATTAGTATGAATCGGGCATTCCTCCGCCAAAAGCAGCGCCGTTCCGAGCTGAACACCTACCGCACCCAGCGCGAAAGCCGCCAGCATTTGCGGTCCGCCTGCGATTCCGCCAGCAGCGATGACCGGTATTTTAACCGCAGCACAGATCTGAGGAACCAAAGCCATGGTCGTCAGTTCTCCCACATGACCACCGCTTTCGGTGCCCTCGGCTATGACGCCGTCGGCCCCGTGGCTTTCCATCCTGCGTGCGTAAGCGACGCTGGGCGCAATCGGAAAAACCTTTATGCCGGCCTTTTTCCATTTTACCATGTACTTCCCGGGATTGCCTGCGCCGGTGGTGACGATTTTGACACCCTCCTCGATTACAACATCGGAGGCTTCGTTTGCGTTGGGGTGCATCAGCATGATGTTGACGCCAAAGGGCTTGCTTGTCAGGGATTTTGCTTCCGCAATGTTCTCACGCAGTTGCTTTATGGTCATTCCACCCGCTGCGATGAGCCCCAACCCACCCGCATTGGAAATCGCCGAAGCGAATTTGCCGGTTGCTATATTTGCCATGCCGCCTTGGATAATCGGATACTTGATGCCGAGGATATCTCTTAAATCCATGAAGACGTTCCTTTCGCTGTTTATCCAGTAAGGGTAAGACTGTTTTACCATGAAAAATATACTGCGCCGTAGGTCAGGCCGGCTCCGAAGCCGGCTAAAATGATTTTCTCGCCTTTTTTCAGTTTCCCGCTCTTGTTGAGCTCATCAAGAGCGATCGGTATGCTGGCGGCTGATGTGTTTCCGCGTTTGTAGATATTCATAAAGAACTTATCCGGCGGCGCGCCCAGTCTTTTAGCGGCCATGTTGATGATTCGCGCATTTGCCTGGTGCAGCACAAAATGGTCGATGTCTTCCGGTTTAAGCCGCGCTTTGTCAAGTACCGCTGTAACGCTTTTTTTGATACTGTCGACCGCAAAACGGAAAACCTCTGAGCCGTCCATATGAAGAAAGGGGGGGGCCTGTTCGTGGTCTGTTTTCGAAAACGGACTTTTCTTCCGGATTATTCCGGGGCAGTAGAGCAAATTGTCGTCTCCCTTCGCTCCCGCGTTAAACAAAAACGGGGCGTTTCGGCAGAGTTTGACAACAACCGCACCGGCGCCGTCCCCAAACAGCACGCAAGTGTCCCGGTCGCTGAAGTCCACAATCTTGGATAATACCTCGCTGCCTACAATCAGGGCGTATTTACCGGATGAACTGCGTAAAAGGGAGTATGCCAGATTAAGCGCGTATACAAACCCGCTGCAAGCGGCGTTTATATCAAAAACCAGAGCCTCTTCTTTGAGCGCCAGATCGCGTTGTAAAAGACAGGAAAGAGAAGGGGTAATGTACTCATTTGTTATTGTAGCACAAATAATGACGCCGATCTCACTTTTTTTTACTTTTGCGCATTTTATTGCCGATTCAGCGGCCGTTCTCGCCATAAATAAGTCTGTTTCGCCGTCGGAAATACATCTTGCCTTGATACCGGTCCTCGAGGATATCCATTCGTCACTGGTATCAACAATGCATTCAAACATTTTGTTCGTTACAGAGTTTTCGGGCACATAGCTTCCGGTACCCAGTATTTTTAATCCGGTCAAAGGATCACCCCGATCTGTTGTCGTATATGTGGGAAGGTAAGCGTGTGATGCCAGCGCTGCATACCGAAGGAAGGAAACATAAGGCATCTGATGGCATAAAACGGCGTTTTACGCCATCAGATGTTTAATCTTTATGCAAGCGCGTTTACGAGCATGACAAGGTCATTAACAGTTCTGACATCCTTCGACGCGTCTTCGGGTACGGAAATGCAGAATTTGTCCTCAAGTGCCATGATGAGTTCAACCGCCGACAGGGAATCGGCTCCGAGATCCTCACTTAAGCTGGCATTTTCGGTGACGACCTCACCGTCGATGTTTAGTGATTCAACGATTACAGCCTTTACTTTTTCAAATGTGGACATATAAGATTTGCGCTCCTTCATCATTATACTCAAAAGAATTAGTTAAAATTCTTTAAGTTGATTGTAGCACTTAAGATGGAATTGTCAAGTAATTTTAAGTAATTATTCTGGTCATATTTTCCCATACATGCGCATAATGGTTTATTTACGGGATGATACAACGTTACTTTTTTACAAAAAGCATACATCCGCATAAACAAAATAAGCATGCATGAAGTGATTTTGATTCATGCATGCTTGTTTTACACCATAAAAATGCCTTATAATTCCAGGAATTTCAGGTAACCAGCGTAGCCGTTTGTTGCCATTTCCTCTTTAGGTATAAATCGGAGAGAAGCACTGTTGATGCAGTAGCGAAGGCCGCCAGCTTCCGCAGGACCGTCGGGGAACACATGTCCGAGATGGGCATCTCCGGTTTTGCTGCGGACCTCAGTGCGGCACATGCCGTGGGTTAAATCGGAAACCTCCCTGAGCAATTCTCTATCAATGGGTTTTGAAAAGCTCGGCCATCCGCAGCCCGAGTCAAATTTATGCGTTGAGGAGAAGAGGGGTTCTCCGGTGGTGATATCCACATAAATGCCGCTTTTGAATTGATCAAAGTATTCGTTATGAAAAGGTGGTTCGGTTGCGTTTTTCTGCGTCACATCATATTGCAGATCAGTCAATTCCTGTTTGAGCTCGGCGTCTGTTTTTTTGACAAAATGCGTAAAACCTTCTCCTTCGGGCTTAGTTGCGGCCGCCAGTTCAAACTTCTCCTTACCGATATGACAGTAACCGTTAGGGTTCTTTGTCAGGTACTGTTGATGGGATTCCTCGGCCGGCCAGAAATGTTCAAGTGGGGCTATTTCAATGACGATCGGTTTGCTGTACCGTTTGCTCAGTTCCGATACCGACGCTCTGATGACCGGAAGATCATCGGGGTCCCGGTAATAAATGCCGGTTCGGTATTGCACGCCCACATCGCCGCCCTGCCGGTTTAGAGAGGTGGGGTCTATGATTTCATAAAACATGGTAAGCAAAAACAAAAGGTCGATT
>JAAYJC010000044.1 GCA_012523085.1 Clostridiales bacterium | reverse complement strand
GCGATGAACGTATATTGACATGGTTTTTCCGCTATGATATCATTTGGGATAAACATTTATTTCTGATTGCCGGTTTTGTATGCTGATTTTTCTTATTATAGTACATAATCGGACATGTTTTCAACCTTGTCATTGTTTTTTTATCATATCGTCATATTCTGGGCTTTTTTCGTCCGATAAAAAAGTTACTCTGTCGATACCGGAAACTAAGCTGAGCCTCTGAATATGATAAAATCGGGATCGTTTTCATCTGTGATAAACGTAAATTACCGCGGCTGAAAAGGGCGCCGGCATCAATCGTTATTTTAGCTTACGCGATCGCCGGCCGGCGATATGGAGGATATCTATGGAAAAGATTAAAGCAGGCGTTATCGGCGCAACGGGTATGGTAGGTCAGCGCTTTGTCGCGCTGATGGAAAACCATCCGTGGTTTGAGCTGAAGGCGGTCGCCGCCAGTGCGCGTTCTAAAGGGAAAACATATCAGGAAGCCGTATCGGGCCGCTGGTCGATGAATACACCCATTCCGGAGGCAGCCAAAGATCTTGTCGTGTTAAATGCGGTTGACGATATGGCGGAGCTCACAAGGCATGTTGATTTTGTCTTTTCCGCAGTTGATATGAAAAAAGAAGAAATCAAAGCGCTGGAGGAAAAATACGCTATGATGGAATGCCCGGTGGTATCCAACAACAGCGCGCACCGCTGGACGCCCGATGTACCGATGGTGATCCCTGAGATAAACAGCAGGCACATCGATGTGATAAACCATCAACGAAAGCGGTTGGGGATAAAGCGCGGGTTTATAGCCGTCAAATCAAACTGCTCTTTGCAAAGCTATGTCCCGGCGCTTCATCCCCTTCTTCGTTTTGGGCCGAACAAAGTTCTTGTCTGCACCTATCAGGCTATTTCCGGAGCGGGAAAGACCTTTGACATGTGGCCCGAAATGATTGACAACATCATCCCGTACATCGGCGGAGAGGAAGAAAAATCCGAAAAAGAACCGCTGAAGCTCTGGGGCGAGGTGTCCGACGGCGTGATCAAAAGCGCAAGTGAGCCGGCGATCACGGCCCAATGCATCAGAGTTCCGGTCAGCAACGGACATATGGCGGCCGTTTTTGTCTCCTTTATCAAAAAACCGTCTCGGGAAGAAATCCTTGGCTGCTGGAATGATTACAAAAGCGGGATTGATTCGCTGGCGCTTCCATCCGCTCCCGAAAAATTCCTGTATTATTTTCCGGAGAACGACCGGCCGCAAGCGAGGCTGGACAGAAACCTTGAGGGCGGGATGGCCGTATCCATCGGAAGGCTCCGCCCGGATACACAATATGACTATAAGTTTGTCTGCTTGTCACATAACACGATCAGAGGCGCCGCGGGAGGGGCTGTTTTACTGGCCGAGCTCCTTTGCGCCAAAGGCTATATCAAGCGGAATGGGGAATAACGTGAAAATACTTTCACGTTGTGAAAATACTTTCACGCTGTGAAAAACCTTTCACACTTTTGTGCTGCCGCTTCGCGGCGGAATGGAGATTAGTATGAAAAAACCATTGTTTACAGGCTCATCGGTAGCAATTGTCACGCCGTTTAAAGACGGTAAAGTCAATTTCAAAAAGCTTGGAGAGCTGATTGATTTTCAGATCACCGGCGGGACCGCCTCAATCGTCATATGCGGAACGACCGGAGAGAGCGCGACACAAACCCTGGAAGAACACGCCGACACCGTGGATTTCTGCATCCGGCATGTAAACGGAAGGGTTCCTGTCATCGCGGGTGCGGGCAGCAACGATACCGAGGCTGCGCTATACCTTTGCAGGAGTGCGGAAAAATCGGGAGCCGACGGTCTTCTTGTCGTTACGCCGTATTACAACAAGGCAACACAAAAAGGCCTGATCCGGCACTATAATTATCTGGCGGACAGAGTGAATATACCGATCATTTTGTATAATGTACCCGGCAGGACCGGCATCGGCTTTACCGTCGATACCTATTATGAGCTTTCCAAACACCCGAACATCATCGGTGTCAAGGAAGCGTCGGCAGACATCAACCTTGTTACGAAAACGATGGCGCTTTGCGGCGACGAGCTGTATTTCTGGAGCGGCGACGACTCATTCGGCCTGCCCTGTATGGCCCTGGGCGGAAAAGGAATCATATCCGTTCTGGCAAATTTCCTTCCGAGAGTAATGGCGGATCTGTGCGATTATTGCCTTTCCGGCGATTTTGAAAACGCACGGAAGCTCAATATGCAATACATCGATTTGATGTCCGCCATGTTCTATGAAGTTAACCCCATACCGGTAAAAACAGCAATGAATCTGCTGGGTATGGATGTCGGAGAACTCAGGATGCCGCTGTGCGAGATGGAACCCGCAAACCTGGAAAAACTAAAAAATTCCATGCGCAAAGCCGCCCTTGAAATAGGCGTACATACTGAATAAAGAAGCTGGGCGTGAAGGGTAAAGCTTTACGCAGCTATTTGTGAAAAGCGTCGAACCGCCGACGCAGAAGCGGCGGTTCGACGCTTTGGGATGGGAGATTTATATGCTTAAGATGATCATATCCGGCTGCTGCGGATATATGGGCAGGGCTGTTGCGGATCTGGCTAAGGCCGACAGTGACATTGAAATTCAAGCCGGAATCGATATTGTAAAAGACAGCCTTTTAACCTTTCCGGTATATGAGGAACCATCGCAATTTAGAGGTGAAGCGGATGTTGTGGTGGATTTCTCGCACCCCTCGGCGCTAAAACCGCTGCTGGACTTTTGTATGACGAATTCACTGCCGGTTGTTTTGTGCACCACCGGCTACACCGACGCACAGCTGGCGCTGATACGCGCAGCCGCAAACCGCATACCGGTCTTCAAGACGGCAAACTTGTCCGTCGGCATTAACATTCTTTTCGAATTTGTCAAACGCGCCGCCTTTTTGCTTGGCGATGAATTCGACATCGAAATTCTGGAAAAGCATCATAACAGAAAAATTGACGCACCCAGCGGCACCGCGCTGATGCTGGCCGATGCCGCCAAAGACGGTAAAAACTATTCGCCCGATTATGTTTACGACAGAAGCGGATACAGGAAACCCAGAGCGAAAACGGAAATCGGGATTTCCGCGCTCAGGGGCGGAACTATCCCCGGTGAGCATTCGGTCTTTTTTGCCGGAAACGATGAAGTCATTGAATTCAGGCACAGCGTATACTCTCGTGAGGTTTTCGCCGGCGGCGCTTTGCGTGCCGCAAAATTCATGGCTAACCTGAAAGAACCCGGTATGTATGATATGAGCGACGTTTTGCAGTAGCAGCAAATTATTGCAACAAGCCTGTTTTGCCGTTTTAGATGCATTGATTGTCTGTCTGAATAAACAATTCAAACGCTGTCAAAGTATTGCGGTTGTTGCGTTTTGAATTGTTCAGCAGGCATGAATTAGAACCCTTACAAAAGAGCCCCCTGTTGTGTGGACGCTTTGCGTTCACACAACAGGGGGTTCTTTAACCGCGTAACCGCGGAGGCGGTTCTCGCGGTCTATGCTTTCAGTACAGGCAAGCTATTGAGATCATTGAAAAGTTATCTATTATATGCAAATCTGTTTCCACGCAGCTTTTTCCAGACTTCATCGCACTGCTCGAGAGTTTCTGATGAAAGAGCGCCTTTTTCTATGTATGAGAGGTTGCCTATCAGGTGATCCAGATGGCTGACGCCAATAATCACGCTACTGATATAACCATATGAAACACACCAACGAAGCGAAAGCTCCAGAAGGTCCATGCCGCTGTTCCGTGCTATTTCAGTAAGACCGTCCATTGCTTCGAAGCTTTCGTCATTCCAATACCTATGCTTATATCCTGGCTCGGCAAGACGCGTATTCTCAACGGGACGCTCTCTGCTGTGCTTGCCGGAAAGCAGCCCGCCCGCGAGTGGGTTATATATTGCCATGCCAATCTTTTTTTCTTTTATAAAGGGCACAAGTTCAGATTCAATTCCCCTGGTAAGAAGATTGTATACACTTTGGGTTATGCTCGGCGCGACCAGATTTCGGTTGTCACAGATGCTCAGCGCGTCCATCATTTGCCACGCAGCATGGTTACTCATTCCGATGTAACGGACTTTGCCTGATTTGATAAGCGAGTTCATCGCCTCCAGCGATTCTTCGAGAGGAGTTGACGAATGCGGGAAATGCATGTAATAAATGTCGAGATAGTCGGTATCAAGGCGCTTCAGGCTCTTTTCGACGGCGGACAGGATATGCTTTCTGCTTAAACCTTTGCCGTTTAAACCCTCTTCAGATGGCCCTCCAACCTTACTGGCGATAACGACCTCATCCCGGCATCCCTTAAGCCCCTTACCGGTGAGGATCTCGCTTTGACCGCGGGTATAGATGTCAGCGGTATCAAAGAAGTTGATGCCGCTTTCAAGTGCGCGCTTTATTACCCTGATACTGTCATGCTCGTTTAATTGCCCGCCGAAGGTCATGGTTCCGAGGCATACTCTCGATACAGTCAGCCCCGTTCCTGCTAAATTGATAATTTCCATAACGCTCATCCCTTCTTCTCGATTTTTGATTCTATGCATTAGGACTTCTTCCCGCGAACCGATATTCTTACGATTTTTGTGCATCGGATCTAATTCTAATCTCGAAAAGGCCGGAATTCAAGCCCTTTACATACTTTCACTCATCTCCCCTTGTTATCAATGCTACCGACTCAACGTGG
>JAAYJC010000043.1 GCA_012523085.1 Clostridiales bacterium | reverse complement strand
CTCCTCCGGCTCCTCCGGCTCCTTCTGCGCCTCGCGCAGGATGTCGGCGGAAACGACGTTGTACTGGACCTCCATGCCGCCGTTTTCAAAATATACCTTTGTCATTTCCTGCAGCTTGTCGATGCCGTCGCCGCCCGTCAGCGCGCCGGGATGGATCTTGAGGTTCACCGCCAGGCCATCCATGAATTTCGAATGATCGAAGCAGACCGAGGACGCGAACACGCCCGTGGGACCGTTTTGGTCCCGGCCCTGGGCCGGGGAACTGGCGTCCGCCACCGGTTCGCCGGTCCGCCGCCCGTCGGGCGTGGCCCAGGTGGTATAGCCCTGGGTGACGTGATCCGACGCGCCGTAGAGCCCAGCTTTGTAGTTCGTGCAGCGCATGCTGGAGCACTCCTTGCACGCGTCGTAAAAAAGCAAGGGGACGACAGACTGTGTCAAAAGCCTGTACTTAGATAAGACAGTATGATAAAATATCCATAGATGACCAAATAAGAAAAGAGGCAACGCTATGGGATATGTAGAGGGGACAGAGAGGGACCAAATAATGATGCTGTCATATGAAGATATGGTAGCAGAGGATAGCATGGTTCGCCTGATAGACCGGTTTGTAGAGATATGCAATCTGCAAAAGCTGGGATTTAACCATACGGAGCCGAACGAGACCGGCAGGCCACGGTATTCTTGCGATTCACTGGCAAAGCTATATGTATATGGATATGAAAACAGCACCCGGTCATCAAGAAAGCTGGAGAAAGAAGCATATCGAAATGTCGAGGTAATGTGGTTAATGAATGGCCTAAAACCCGACCACAAGACAATAGCTGAGTTCAGAAGAGAAAACATACGTCCTCTCCAAAAACTGTTTCGTGAATTCGTGAAGCTGTGTAAATCATGGGAACTCATTGAAGGAGAACTGATCGCGGTAGACGGCACGAAGATAAAGGCCAGCAATAATAAAAAGATGAATTTCAGTCGGAAGAAACTGGACGAGCGGCTGAAGAGAATAGATGAGCAGATAAAGGAATATCTGACCGGAATGGATGAAAATGACCGCAGGGAAGAAAGTAAAGCGACCAAAATACCGGAAAAGCTCCAAAAACTGATGGAACGCAAGGAACTGTACGAAGGTTATCTGGAAGCGCTAAACAAAAGCGGGGAAAATGAGATATCGGCAGTCGATCCAGACGCACGGCTGATGGGCAATAATCGGGGCGGCGTGGAAATGGCATACAACGTACAGAGCGCCGTAGATGCGAAAAAACATCTGATATTGGATTATGATGTATCATTGAATCCATCCGATCAAAATCAGCTGAATAAGATGGCAAAAAAGGTAAAGGGGCGCTTGACGAAGAAACACTTCACAGTATTGGCTGATAAAGGATACTACAATGGAGCGGACTTGCTGAGGCTTAAGCGACAGAAGGTAAATGCAATCGTATCACGGCAAAACCCTGCCAATCCGAAAGACCAACCTGAAAGATATCATACCGATAAGTTTACATATAATCCACAAGATGATACATATACCTGTCCAATGGGCGAAATCATGTATCCGCATAATAAAAAGAATGCGAAAAGAAGAAACTTTTTCAACAAAACGGCCTGTGCCGAATGTCCCCATCGAAATGAATGCACAAAGGGCGAATGCGCATATCGGACGATAACACGCAGCGAGTTTAGCGAAATATATGAAGAGACAGATAAACGAACACGGGAAAATATGGCACTATATAAGCTCCGACAACAGATTGTTGAGCATCCGTTTGGTACAATAAAACACAGCATGCAAGGCTACTATTTTCTGTTACGTACCAGAAGAAAGGTACGTACGGAAGTAGCCTTGCTCTTTTTGTGATACAATCTGAAAAGGGTTTTGAATATACTGGGATTTAAGGAATTTATGAGGAGGCTGAATAGCCTTTCATTTGATTTTTGCGTTATTTTAAGCTGAGGCTTTCTTATCCTCGCGATTTCGTTTGATTTTTTCGTATAGTAAATTTTGGAAAGAGGACGGAAAGCTGGCT
>JAAYJC010000005.1 GCA_012523085.1 Clostridiales bacterium | reverse complement strand
CCCCGCATACGCGGGGGTGATCCCTTATACTGCGTGCCAAAAGCATGGAACGCCATCTGCTCCCCGCATACGCGGGGGTGATCCTAGGACAATGGCTTAAATGGGTGAATTGGTTTACTGCTCCCCGCATACGCGGGGGTGATCCCTTGCTGAATCCAATTTAGGTCAGAAGGGTATTCTGCTCCCCGCATACGCGGGGGTGATCCCGCAAGATTGCGACGGAGGTGATACAATGGAAGCTGCTCCCCGCATACGCGGGGGTGATCCCAGAATAAAAGGACGAGGGGAAACGGAGAGGGACTGCTCCCCGCATACGCGGGGGTGATCCTATTATATTCGGGTTTACGTCGATCGGGGATTGCTGCTCCCCGCATACGCGGGGGTGATCCTTCTCTATCGCTCTTGCTACTCGTTTCCAGTATCTGCTCCCCGCATACGCGGGGGTGTGCTTCGCATCCGATGAATCAATCGGGTGCAAGCTGCCGAATTTGCCGATTCTGTTCATATGTTAAAATAATGCCCAAAACGCATTGATTGTTCGGCAGGCATTATAAGGCCTGATCACGGCAGAATGATCCGGGGCGAAACAGGGCGGCCGGGCTGCGGGTTATACGCAGAGTTTTGAGCGCGATGTATCTTCAAGGGCTTTGGGAAGCAATTGAGCGCCGGAGTTTGGATAAAGAGATTAAAAAATGAACAGAGCAGAAGTATTTGAGACCATTCGGGCGAATTACAGACATTTTCCGCTATGCTGTATGACGGTAGGCAGTTTTACCGGTCGTGGACATATTCGATTGCATCGGTTGTCAAAATAGGCGGCGGGGACGCGTTTTGTGCGGGGCTCATTTATGCCCTTTTACATAAAAAAAGCCTGCCGGACGCCTTAGAATTCGCGGCGGCGGCCTGCGCAAAGCATACGGTTGAGGGTGATATCCTGTGCGCCTCCGTTTCGGACATCGAATGGATTATGGGTTCCGACGGCACAGGCAGAATGACAAGATAAGCCGGAGGATAAAAAGTTTCTCGGCGAAACGGTCAAAAACATCTGTTACCGGAATATCGCCGAGTTTTTTGGACTGCCGTGATCACAGGATCTAGCATCTATAACAAAATAATCCATTTATCTGTTGCTTTTTCAGCAAACCTGTATTATTATGAACCCATGTAGAAAACCCTGGGAATAATGGGCAAATCCGGCGAAAGCCGGAGACGCAAAGCTAAAGGGCCTGAACCGCGAGGATGGCAGCCAGCTGCGGAAACGTTCGTTTCATAACGGCGGCTGAAAAGCCGCTTTATTTTTTTCCAAAACATGTGGACAAAAGTGGAAATCTGATGTAAGATGAAACACAACAAATCGAACATATGTTCTATAGGAAGGAGAGCGCATGAGAAAATCAATCGGAATTACATATGTCGACGAAAAAAAACGAACGGAAAAAACGGCAGTCAAAACTGCCGGAGGATGAGGTATGAGCGATCATATTGAATCGGAAATAGTGTCCCTTGATCAAAAAGCGTTAAGGGATTTTACGTATTCTCTTTTGATTGCTGCTGCAAAAGAAATTCAAGATAAGCCCGAGCCTGATTCTGCCTCTCCGGAGAAAGCTCGTTGAACAGCTTTGTCGCCGATTTCTGCATCTCGCTTAAAGACTCTGTGAGAACAGGGTCTTTTTTTATCCGGTACGCATTTTCTATCCCGTATATCTCGTCGAGTGAAATCTGAAAAAAACCGCTGATGCGAACCAGCGTATCCGGGCTGGGCGCGTATTCGCCGTTTTCCCATCCGGAAACCGTACTGGGCGCAACGCCCAAAACCTGACTGAGTTCTTTTTTTGTCAAGCCGGCTTGTTTTCTGTATTTCGTGATTTGACCGGCGATTAGCGCCACCACATCCTTCAAACTTATCAGCCCCCTGGTGGCATATTATTACATGGTTAACCGATTGTCAATATAATCATTCAGAAAAACTGAACTACAGTATTGACAATTCAGGAAATCCGTTGTATCATCACAATGAATTCAGAAAATCTGTTGTATTGCGGCGCAAAAGCGCAGCTCATCAAATGACACAACAAGGCGGGAAAGGAAGGGTTAGTATGCAGGTGTTTCCGAGGGAAGTGACCGGGCGGATTGCCAATCAATTTTACGCGTATTATGAACGGAAAACTCGAAAACGGATGACCTTGCGCGATGCCGCGCTGCTGATTGATTTTGTCGCGGGGCCGGCTCCGGGTCAGGGGAGCGGCAGGCTGTCAGACATCACTGCGCCCCGCGTTTCCGGCGGCGGGCGCGTGCGGCCCGGCGAAGTGCGTATAGAGCGCATGCTGCGCAAATATATGTGTCAGGCGGAAAATGATGATGCATGGGATCAGGTTTTCGACGATCTGATCGGGCGATATAATGAGGAGCCGGACATGCGGCGGTTTATTCAGCTGACCTTCAGGGACAGACTGAGCGATTTGGATATATGCGAAAAGCTGCATATCGGCCGCACGACATTTTATAAGTACCGGTTATCTGTTCTGTCTCAGGCGGGTATCCTCGCGGTACAAAAATCACTTCTTGTACCCTGAAAAAAGTTCGGTACTGACAAGCGCGGTTTTCGGGTTTATACTGCTACCATGCACGAATATACACGGAGGGGCAGATGCGAAATGTAAAAATACATTTCGCATCTGCCCCTCCGGACAAAAAACAGTAAGGAGGCAAGGGTTATGACGGAGAGGCAAAGGTTATTTATTGAGGAGTATATGGTCGATCTAAACGCCACTCAGGCGGCGATCAGGGCAGGATATAAACCGAGTTCGGCGGTTAGTATGGGTTATAAATGCCTTGTAAACCCTTCTGTGCGGGAGAGCATTGACAAGAGGCTTGCCGAGATAGCAAAACGCTGCGGCGGGAGCCGGGAGCGGGTTTTGCGCGAGCTGGGGAAAATAGCATTCTATAACCCGGGCGGCGGAGCGGATATCGTGGATGCGGTCACAGGCAAAAACGCTTCGGCGGAGGATACGGCGGTAATAGCTTACCTGAAGGTCAAATCCCATACGAGAGGCGATGAGGAAGTGGTGGAAAAAGAGGTCAAATTTGCGGACAAGCTGAAGGCTCTGGAGCTGTTGGGCAAGCATTATGCGATGTTCCAGGAGAATGTAAACGTATCCGGGGACGTGGGGGTGCAGATTATTGACAACATCCCAAGAGGTAAGACTGACTGACGTCATCGGGCCGTCTTTTTTTGATTTGCACCAAAACGTCAAGGACGGGACTTATACGCATTACCGACTAGCCGGAGGAAGGGGTTCGCTGAAATCCACCTTCGCGGGCGTTGAAATCGTTTTAGGGATGATGGCCGACGCTCAGAGGGGGGAGCACACAAACGCGATCTGCTTCCGAAGGTACGCCGCGAACCTGCATGACAGCGTTTATGAACAATTGGTTTGGGCGGTTGAAATGCTGGGTGTGTCGCATCTGTGGAAATGCACGGTCAGTCCGATGCGTCTGACGTACATCAAAACCGGTCAGGTCATTTTGTTTCGCGGCGCGGACAAGGTTACAAAGGCGAAGTCGATAAAAGTTTCAAAGGGCTACATCAAGTATCTGTGGTTTGAAGAGCTGGACGAATTTGAAGGTCCGGCGAAGATACGAAGCATTAGGCAGTCGGTAGTCAGAGGCGGAGAGAAATTCACGGTATTTTACACCTACAACCCGCCGCAGTCGGTATCCAGCTGGGTAAACGATCCGCAGCACTGGAACCGGCCGGACACGATCAGCCACCATACGACGTATCTGACCGTGTCTCGCGAATGGCTGGGGGAGCAGTTCCTTCTCGAAGCGGAGCATTTGAAGATTACAAACGAAGAATCCTACCGGCATGAGTATCTGGGCGAGGTCACGGGTACCGGCGGCGAGGTCTTTAAAAACGTCAAGCTCCGGGAGATCACGGAGGACGAGATCAAGACATTCTCCGTTAAGCGTCACGGGCTGGACGAAGGCTACGCGATAGATCCGCTGGCTTATGCGGATGTCGGTTACGACAGGAAGCACCGGAGATTATTTATTTACGGCGAAGTCTACGGGGCCGGGATATCGAACAAAAAGGCGTATGACGCCATTTCAAAGCGCAATCCGAATAACGAGCCGGTCAGCTGCGATTCGGCGGCCCCGCGGTTCATCGGTGAGCTGAGACAGTACGGGCTTAGAGTTCTGGCGGTAAAGAAGGGCCCGGACAGCGTCGAGTACGGCATTAAGTTTTTGCAGGATCTTGAAGAAATCATCATAGACGACGCAAGATGCCCGAACGCGGCAAGAGAATTCATGAACTACGAATTGGAGCGGGACGCAAACGGAAACTTTAAAGCGGCATTCCCGGACAAAGACAATCACACGATTGACGCGGTACGGTACGCGATGAACGCAGAGTGCTTAAAGCACCGGGACGAAATGAAGAAGAAAACGCCTCCGAGGGTGAACTTCCCCTCGGAGCGGCCAAAGGCGCCGATGCTCGGAACCGTGACGGAGGATTTTTTCAAAGGGGGATATTAGTGATTAGTTTAATCATGGCGGCGGGCATCGGGGCGCTGCTGTTTTTTTGCGCGTTCCTCGGATTCCGGCAGGGGTTAAGGCTCGGGATGCAGGCCGGCAAGGGGCAGCTGCCGCCGAAGCCGGTTAGGTCATCAAAGGCCAAGACCTCAAAAACGCCGGAGGCTCAGCTGATGGACGGATATCATAACATGATGGCATTTACCGGCGAGCCGAAGAAGAACTGACAGGGGTGAGGAAATGGATTTTACGGAAGACTGGGGCCTTTATCAGCAGGGAATCGATTACAAGATGAAGCTCAACCTGTTTAATACGGTGAACCGGAACGAGGGGTATTATGCGGGCCATCAGTGGGACGGGGTGGACACCGGGGGCCTGCCGAAGGTCAGTTTAAACGTGACAAAAAGAATCATCAATTTCAAGGTTTCGCAGGTGATGTCGGACATGCTGACGATGCAGTTTTCGGCCGACGGGAGCGGGGATGAGCGTCTTTCTCAGGTCGCGTCCTTGCTGACGGACTACGCAAAGACAACCTGGGAGCGGCTGAAGGAGGACACGCTGAACGAACAGGGCTTGCTCGACGCCTGTTTAACCGGGGACGCGGTATCGTATTTTTACTGGGACGAGACGATTGACGCGGGAAGCGGCGTAATGGGCGACATGGCGGAGGAGCTGCTTGACAATGTCTGCTATTTTCCGGGCAACACGTCGGCCCCTCGTCCGAATGACAGACTAAAGCCCCTGCAGCCCTATATCATCCTTGCCTTTCGTAAACAGGTGGCGGACGTCAAAGAAGAAGCCGAAAAATACGGCGCGTCGGAGCAGGCGCTGCAGGAAATAACCTCGGACGCCGATGTATCGTATCAGGCCGGGGACATGGCGCGAAAGGAAAACGACGACGGGCTGAAGTGTACGGTGATTTTAAAGCTCTGGCCGGAGGACGGCATCATTCACGCCAGAAAATCCACACGCAGCGTGGTGATTCGCCCGGACTGGTCAACAGGCCTGCACCGGTACCCGGTGGCGGTGATGAACTGGCTGCCGAGGAAAAACAGCTGTCACGGGGAATCGGAAGCCAATGAGCTGATTCCGAACAATGTCGCGATCAACAAACTGATGGCGACAATGATTTTATGGACAATGCTGAACGCCTATCCGAAGGTCATCTATGACGCCCAGCGGATAGACGAATGGAACAACGATATCACCCAGGCAATCAAGGTCGAGGGTGACGTTTCGGGCGTAGCCCAGTACCTTCAGCCGAACGGGCTGCCGGCAAGCGTGATGCAGTTATTCCGGGTTTTAGTCGAGGTCACAAAGGACATGGCCGGGGCAAATGAGACGGCATTGGGTGATGATTCCGTCACAAAGACGGCCTCGGGCATTATCGCATTGCAGAAGGCGTCCGCATTGCCGTTGATGACAAATAAAAGGCGCTTTTCCCAGTGGATTGAGGACAAGGGTCTCATCTGGCTGGATTTCTGGCTGACGCATTACAACACGGAGAGAACGCTGAGCATAACCGGCAAAAACGGGGATGTCATGCAGGTGCCGTTTGACGGTTCTTTGTACAATCCGGCGGCGTTCAACCTGAGAATCGATGTCGGAGCGTCCACGCAGTATTCGGATATCCAGGCCATCCAGACGCTGGACAACTGGCTGGCGGGCAAGTTTGTGACCTTTAGGCAGTATCTTGAACGCATCCGGAATTTTCACATTGTACCGGACGTGGATGGCCTTCTTGACGAGCAGGAGCAACAGGAAACGATGGCGCAGAACACGGAAATTCTGTACCGGCTGATGGAAATGTTCGTGCTGTCACTGCCGCCGGACATGCAGTCGCAGCTTGAAGCCTTAAGGGAACTTGACCCGAAGCAGTACGAGCTCCAGGTCAAACAAATGATAATGGGAGGTGGCATGAATGGAATGCCCGGAGTGCAAGCAACCGCTGATGGTGGCGCGCAGCAGGTTCCGATCTGAGGAAAAGAGCACGGAGGTTTATAACGAGCTGACGCTGGTATGCGTCAATCCGAAGTGCAAACTGTACGGCGGCCCGGACCTGAGCAGTCCTGTCGTTGTTGCGAAGGTTGTGAAAAACAAGGTCGGATGATGAAGATTTTAATTGAAATTCCGAACACGGGTTTATTGCCGGTGGAGACGGCGGCGGCGCTGATGCGGATGGAGAAATACGCGAACCTATGGGGGATTGAGACGGAATGCGTATTTCGCAGAGGCTGTTTAATCTACGATTCCAGGGAGGCTGCGGGAAATAACCTTCTGGAATCCGATTGTGACGCGCTTTTATTTCTGGATTCGGACATGTACCCGACGGAAGAAATGCTGGTCAGGCTGCTTGAGGCGAAAAAAGACATCATCTCCGCTTTGGCGTTTCGGAGAGTGCCGAATTATGAACCGTGCATCTTTGATGAGAACGGTTTCTATCACGATTACCCGGAGGGGGTTATCGAGGTTGAGGCGACCGGCATGGCCTGCACGCTGATTAAGCGTGAGGTATTTGAGAAAACCCCTCAGCCGTGGTTCTTCCCGGAGCCGGTGATCGGAGAGGACAAGGCGTTCTGCCAAAGAGCAAAAAGCGCGGGCTTTAAAATTTACTGCGACACGACGCTGGAGTGCGGACACATCGGGGAGTGCGTATTTCACAGCGGACACTACAGACAATGGAGGGAACAATGCTGACCGTTATCATACCCTACTGCCCGGACGGGGGCAGACGGGACATAAACCTGAGCTTTGTCCACAAAAGACTAAAGGCGATCTTACCGGAGGCGGAAGTAATTACGCCGATACAGGAACAAGCGCCGTTCAGCCGGTCTTTCACCTGCAACTACGGGGCGAAACACGCTTCGGGGGACGTTCTTTTAATCTGCGACGCGGACATGGTCTTTGATTATGACCTGATCGAGAACGGTTTAAAAATCGTGCATACTGTGCCGTGGATTGCGCCGATGAACCAGAAATGGGATTATACCTGGCAGGCCTCGAACAGGCTTTTGGGCATGGCGCCGGATGTAGAACTAAAGTCCCTTGATCTGGAGCTATCCCGCAAATGGGGTGCGGAACGGTGCCGGGGCGGGGCGATGCTGATGATCACGAAGGAAAACTACTTCAAGATCGGCGGCTTTGACGAGCGCTTTAACGGCTGGGGCTTTGAGGACAATGCCTTCTTTCTCTTGGCTAACGCGATGCTGGGGGAATTCGTTGAAACGGATAATATCGCCTATCACTTGTGGCATCCGTCCTCAATCAACCAGTACCCAAGATTGACGACAGCCAACCGGGACTTGTACGCGGAATACTTTAAGCACTTTGAGGAAGGGGACCTGATCGAATGGGTGAAAGAAACCGGCCGCATGTTGAGATAACGACGCAGATCGGGTGTCCGATACGATGTAAATACTGTCCGCAGGCGCTTCTGCTTTCACGGTACAAAGGTCCTTCACGATTGAGTATGACGGATTTCGTAAAAATCTGCGACAGGATCCCGGATCATGTGGATATCCACTTTTCGGGTATGTGCGAGCCTTTTGTCAATCCCGAAGCGGTTGAGATGGCCGAGTATGCGGCGAAGAAAAACAGACTTTCGATTTTCACGACATTGACGGGGCTGGACAAAGATAAATATGACCGGCTGCGGAAAATACCTTACCGGTGGTTTTGTGTGCACGTCCCGGATGGCCAGCTGAACACAAAGATGAAATGCACGCCGGCGTATTTAGACCTTTTGCGATACGTAACCGAGAACCGGCCGGACTGTGAAAAATTCTGGTTTTCGATACACGGGGACTATCACCCGGCGACAATTCCGATTATCGTGCATTTTGAATCTGAAAACAATCTGATTGACCGGGCGGGGAACCTTGATCTTGCCTGGGTAAAGAAGACGGAGAAGGAGAGCGCAAGATGCTCCTGCTAAGACTACGATCAGAACGTCGTGCTGCCGGACGGCACGGTGCTGTTGTGCTGTATGGACTACGGCATGACTGAAATCATAGGCAATCTGCTAAAGCAGGATTACGAAAGCCTGGCACGGAAGGCGGGGTATGAACTCTGCCGGAAATGCAACAGGGCGATTTAGCGCAAGATGGCGCATATAACGGGCGTTGAAAGGCCTTGCGAAGCAAGGCTTTATTATCGTCGCCGGATAATGGAGGATTGTTATGGATCAAGCAAATCTAACGGGCGTAGAAAAAGCCTTGCACGGCTCTGCCGAGCAAGGCTTTGCTGCCGCCGCCGGGCAGGAACAGGGTAACTTGAATACGGGCGTCAACGGTGCTGCCGCCGCCGGGCAGGAAGGTCAAACGGGCGTTGATGCTTCTCAGGGAGCGACTGCCGCCGCCGGGCAAACGGGAACGATTCCAACGGGAGCAGCGGCTCCAACAGGAACAACAGTTCCTGCGGTTGACGAAAAAGCATTCGCTGCTCGTCTGACTAAGGAGCGGGAGAGGATCGCGCAGGAAACAAGGGATTCTCTTATCGCCGAGCTTTACGGACAGTCTCACGGCATCAAAACCTATGAGGACTACCAAAAAGCGGCGGAGGAATACCGGAAGCAGACGGAGATCGACAGGCTTGTGCAGCAAAATGTACCGAATGTCCGCCATAGGCGGCCATTGGAATACGCTGAGAAGCTGATGAAGGTTGACGAGCTGGAGAAATGGCAGCGGGACCAATGGCCGCCCCTGGCGGACATTGAGGCCGAGCGGGCAAGGATCCAAAACGAGCAGGCCCAACGGGACCGGAACACGCAAATGTTCGCTGAGTTTCTCAGCGACTTCCCGGAATACGAATCAGAAGAAAAATGGCAGACGATTCCGAAGGAAGTATTTGCGGAGGCAAGGAAATGGATTGATACAAATGGCGTAGAGGGCAGACGGCTGACGGACGCCTTTTCGCGGCATGTGTACAACCAGACCATGAAGCAGCAGCAAAAGGATCAGGCGAACCAGATAAACGCCGGCAGCTCCACAGGCAGCGCAAAGGGCCAAGGCACGCCGGATGTGGGCTTCATCTCCAAAGAGGTCTTTTTGCAAAACAAGAATAACCAAAACTGGATGATGAAGAACTACGACATTCTGCGAAAATCCATGAGCAGATGGAAAGCCTGAATGGGCAACGAAAGATAATGTGGCAGAAAAGCTTCGCGTCCAAACCCCCTCGGAGAGCAGGGGGATATTCAAAGGGGGACTGGTCCCCCTTTGAAGGCACATAAAATGAGCGAAGCGAAAGCATTTCCGCAGAAATGCGATGTGCCAAAGAAAGGATGATATTAAATGGCTGTAACGAATTTTTTCCCGGAGATATGGGCAACGGGAATACTTAAAGAACGCGACAAGGTCATGGTCGCGGCAAAGCACTGCAACACGGACTATGAGGGCCAGATTCGCCAGAAGGGCGACAGGGTAAAGATTTTGACCGTCGGGGATGTGGCGTCCTATCCGTACACCAGGAACGCTGACATTCAGGCTCCGGATCAGCTGGCGGACGAGGCGCAATGGCTTGATATCGATCAGGCCAAGTATTGCCATGTCGCGCTGGACGACGTAGACAAGGCCCAGTCCAACGCGAACCTGATGAGCGAAGCGCAAAGAAAGCTCGGGATCAAAATGGCCGACGATGTGGACAGCTACATATTCGGCCTGCACACAAAGATATCAGCGGCGCAGAAGATTGATGGCACGTCGGGCATCACGTCAAAAACGGTTTTCAACACGCTGGCTCAGATTCGCCAGAAGTTCAAAGAGGCCAATGTGCCGAACTCCGAGACAATCTATCTGGAGGTATCGCCGGCGGTCTATGCCAAGTTCGTGATCGCGAGAATTGCCCAGGACACGGACAACTCAAAGGTCATTGACAACGGCGAGGTCGCAAAGCGTCTGTACGGCATCGAGGTTCACGAATCCAACAACATCGTGAAGGTCGGGGACAATTACAAATGCTTTGCCCGGACGAAGGCGGCGATTTCCTACGCTTCGCAGCTGACGGAGACGGTGGCATACCGGCCGGAAAGACGGTTCGGGGACGCGATCAAGAGCCTGCAGGTATGGGGCGCGAAGATCATCCGTCCGAAAGAGCTGTTTTTGTTTGACGCGAAGATCGGCGCCGAGCAGTAAGGCAACAGGATAAATGGCCGCCTATGGCGGACAAACGAAAGGATGGTTTAGATGGCGGATATAACGAAAAGCACCTGCGTAACCAATGGCAGCGTTGAGCTGGTTGAGACAGGCGCGGCCGACACGCAGACCTTTGACATTTTAAAGGATGAGCGCACCTGCCTTGTGCTGATAAACGACGGGGCTTCAACCCTGTCGGCGACGGTATCAAAAGGCACGGGCATCTCGTCTGTGAACGGGGATCTCGGCGTGGAGGTGGCCGCCGGCAAGACAACAATTGTCGGGCCTCTGGAATCGGCAAGGTTCAAAAATATGTCCACCGGCAAGGTGACGGTGGTGCTCGGCGCGACGGCATCAATCAGCGTCGCGGCAATCGAGCTGTAGGGAACTGAACAAATGATGACGAGAGGCCGCCGCAATGCGGCGGCCCCTGTTATTTCAGATGGAGGTGAGAACAGTGATAGTAAAAATTAAGCTTGAACCGATGTTTGTGGAGACCTTTGAAAAAGCGACGAAGCGCATCGCAGAACTTGAAGACGAACTGAAAAACATCAACCCCGACACGGTAGTGCATGTCGAGGCTGATGTTTTCGGTGATCTTGCAAGATAAGATAAGAGAAGTTATTGGGGATTGTTTAAAGACTTTACGATTGAGTTGAAAAAGATGGTTATCAGTTTGGAGTTGAATTCAGCTATTTCTTTAAGTTCATTTTCGGGACTGCCCGCATTATGAGACTACTGTTTTATGAAACCAAGTTCCAAGGATTTCAATGTTAATTGTAAGGCTATATCGTAATTTGACAAGTGCATCACCCCCCTTCGGGGACATTATACGGTAAAATATAGCAAATATCAACAAAATACACAAAAGAGCGAAGCAGCAGAAGAGGTACAATATCCCAGAAAGACAGGAGGAATACAAATGGCGTACACGGGGACGGAAATTTTTAATATTGCCATAGCGATAATCGACGAGCTGAGCCAGGCGGGGACGATATCGGAAAACCAGGTCAAGGAATACAAATACCGTGCGCCGTATCTTCTGGATATGTGGCAGCGGGAAGCGCATGACATACTGAGGACCGTGACGATTGCGCGGCATCCCTTAAAAAATCTTCTCGGGACGCGTTTTGAGACGATGGCGCATAAAAACGAGGACTGCAGCTTTGAAACACGCGAGAGCGCGGGGGCGGCGGTCTTCGCGGTTACCGATCAGGCGGAGGTATACATAGAGGACCTCACCGGAGAGGGCGTCGAGGGTTTCTTTTCACGGGACGAAGCGGACGAGGAAGCGTTCACCGGATTAATCAGCGTACCGGAACTGACTTCTCCTGCAAGGTATAAATGCCGCTTTGATTCATCGGGGCCCGTGCGGATACGCTTCTCGGGGGATTATTATTATCTCTTTTATGCTGTCGCCATGTTTGACGCTTCTTTTCCCTCCTGCGCAAAGGTTCCGGAATACGGGGAATTTGTGAAATATGAGATGCCATCTGATTTTTACGGGGTATCGGAGATAACGCAGGAGATGCCGAAGGCGGGCCTTATGCACAAATGGGAAAACGACAAGGACCTGTATGTCAGTTACCGGTTTGACGGGGTGCTTAAAATCACATACAGGGCGTCACCGGAGAAGATAGCGTCCCTCACGCAGCTTTTGGAGGTTGACGACGCTTCCGCGATGTCCGGCGCGTATTTTTTGGCGGAGCAATTTGCGATATCGGATATGAATGACGCGCTGGCCGCCCGGTGCCGGGGGAAATATGACGAGCTGCGCACGAAGCTGAAAAAGAAAAGGGCATTGGGCCGGCAGACGATAAGGGACGTTTACGGAATAAGCGAAATTCGATAGGGGGGACAGATGATGCCGGAGGCGCAGACATTTACGATAGAGAAGTTTCTCGGCATAAACAAGTCCGCGACGGAGACTTTGCTTGAACCGGGGGAAGCCAGCGATATGACAAACTGGATTATCACGGACGACATGAAGCTGCAAAAGACATCCGGATATGAAAGGCTGTTTGAATCGCTCGGCAAAAGGATAAACGGCCTGTGGTACGGCTCTCTTTCGGGAACGGCGCATTTTCTGTTTGCCGCCGGCGGGCATGTCTATGAGCATAATCTGAAGACCGGAGCCAATACGGACCTCGGGACCTTGCAGGACGTATATCCGACAACCTTCTGGGTAACGAACAACACGGTTTATATCATGGACGGGGATGAATTGTACTTCTGGCCGGGTACGGGGAATATTGAAGCCGTGCTGGGCTATGTCCCGACGGTATTAACCGCCTCGCCGCCGACGGGCGGGGGAACGCTGCTTGAGGGGATTAATTATCTGTCCGGCACAAAGATACAAAGGTTCTCGGCGGACGGGACATCGGTTTATCAGCTGGCGGAACTGAATGTCGATTCCGTTGATAGGGTAACGGTCTTCGGGGTGGAAAAGACACCGGGGTCGGACTATACGGCCGATCTCGTAACGGGCACGATATCCTTCACCACGCCGCCGGGGGCGGGCGTGAACAATGTGATCATCACCTGGACCAAGGTTTTAGCGGAGGATAGGAAAAAGATCACAAAAAACCGGTATTTCGGCGGGGTGTATTACGCCAGGATGTGGTTGTACGGGAACCCTGACCACAAGAACACGAGATACGCTTCGGGCGTGACGATGGCGGGTGTGTCCGATCCCTCTTACTGGCCGAAATTCACGGATTCGGACGTCGGGGAATATGAGATATCCGATATCGTGATCCAGTACAACAAGCAGCTCATTTTTACCACCGGGAACGATTCGGAGGCCTCCGCCTGGTACTCAGAGCAGGAGACATTCACGGATTACGCGACGGGCCTTGTCACAACGCTTTTTCCGGTGTACCCGATGAATACGAAGATCGGGAACCTCGCGAAGGGCCAGACGCAGGTCATATACAACAATCCGTTTACCGTCTGGAAGGGCATCTACGAATGGGTGTCCACAAATGTGTTAAACGAGAAGAACGCGCAGTGGATTTCCCGGAAGATTCAAAATGATCTGGACAAAGTCGACCTGACAACAGCGATCACAGCGGACTGGTCCGACAGGGGCCTTTATTTAATCTGCGTCGGGAAGCGGATCTGGGTGCTGAACTATCGTGTTGACGCCTGGTATGTTTTAGACCTTCCGCACACGCCGACCTGCTTTGTACTGGCGGAGGCGGGGCTGTACTTCGGCACCGAAGAGGGGCTGATCATGCGCTTTGACGATAATATCAAGACCTTTGACGGGGAGCTGATCAACGCCGTCTGGAAGATGGGGTATTACAACTTCGGCATCGACTGGCTGCAGAAGTTCATCCAGAGAATTTTCATCTCCATTTTGCCGAGGATCAAGACGCATGTGGACATCTCCTATCAAACGGACCGGGACGGGTCCTCCGATACGCTGACGGCGGCCTACGGGCTGACGAATTTTGATCATGTGAACTTTAACAACTTCTCGTTTAAAACAAACTACGGGCCGCAGCCGTTCAAGTTCAAGATCAGAGCGAAGAAGATAGACTATTTCAAGATCATTTTGACCAACGACGGGGACGACGCGGCAACGGTGCTGTCGATTACGCTGCCGGTCAGAGCCGGGGCAGAAGTAAAACGCCGCTAAAGCTTTGCTTTAGCGGCTATGGGTAAAAATTCGAATTGCTGCCATACGCGAAGGCAGCAATTCGAATTTTTCCAAGGTAATTGCCCGCCGGGGGCGGGCAATTGATACGCGGGAAATTGAATTTGGCTGCATAGGCGGCCATTTGCAGGCGTGATACTTGTATCACGTTCATAGCATCGAATTTTTCCCGGCTGTTGCGTTACAGAAAATCGAATGGAGAGGATATTATGGCGCTTACGGAATACACGGGTGCGACTGATTATGTTGCGAATCTGGACGATCTGCCAAATGACGAGGGCGGTTTGACGGCGGATGAATTAAAGGCGGTTTTCGACCGGTACGGGACGGAGTTTAAAGCGTGGTTCAACGAAACGCATATACCGGAGGCGGAAGCGGAATTCGCGGCGATGGAGGGAGACATCTCCGAAGCGGAGGGGCGGCTTTCGGTGGCAGAAGGGGATATATCGGGTCTTGCGGCGAGGAAGCTTTCCGCAAACATGGATGTTTATGTTTCTTCTTCGGGCTCTGACACCACAGGCGACGGGACGAGCGGGAATCCGTACAAGACAATAGGAAAAGCGCTGTCGGTAAGCCCCGGTGATCTTAACGGGTATGGGCTGTATATTTATATTGCGGCCGGAACCTATGCGGAAAATGTTTCGGTAGAAAAAACCGGGACCGTGTCGCTGCGGGGCGCGTCCGGGGCGGCGGTGACGCTGAACGGTACGCTGAGGGCAGGGCATCAGGCGACGATTCTTCGGATAGATTCTATTCATATGACAATTAATGCCGCCTCGGCAACCGGTGTAACGGTCGATAACAGGGCGGCTTTAATCGTCACCGCGCCCCTTACGGTTAATTCGGGTGCCGGTAAAACTGCCGTCTGGGCTATTTACGATTCCTGTTTATTTGTGGGCGACGGCGGGACGCTGACGGTAAACAACGCGGGTTATGCGCTATCCGTTAATCATTCTTCCCGGGCGTTTATTGAAAACATCGCCGGGAGCGGAAACACGAACGGCCTTATCGCAGAACGCGGCGGGGTGATTACGTACAATTCATTTACGCTGTCGGCGACAACGCCGAGAGCCACAAGCTCGGGCGGGCGCATCTACGCCGGCGCGCAGACGAGTATACCGAATTATTGACAATAATCGAAAAGCATGTTTCCGGTCAAATCAGTAAATACTACTAAATAACACTGGGAAACGGTCGGCAAGATAAAATCCTGACTGTCGGAGGTATGGCTTGAATGTTCCGATTGCCCTTCAGAAAAAAACAGAAAATGGCCGACGGGGGGATTAAAAACGCCGAAACAAAACCGGACAGCACTATGCAATCACCGGACAGCGCAGCGCAATCACCGGACAGCACTACGCTGTCAACGGACAGCGTAACGCTGTCCGGTTTTCTCGACGAAAATATAAATGCCGTCGCAAGGCTTTTTACGGATGTCGATATTTTGCGCATCAGGCGAATTGAAAACAACCACAACAAGAAACAAAAATATGCCATCGTCTACATCGACGGCGTTGTTGATTCCGCCATCATGAACGATAATCTGATTAAGCCTTTGATGGTTTCCACTGTTCAGACGTCGGGCAAAGACCTGTTAGATACGGTGATGAACCAGATCGTGCAAATCAACGATATAAAAAAAACAAACCAGATGGAAGATATCGTTGAAGCTGTTGCTTACGGGGATACCGTTTTGTTCGTTGACGGTGCTCAGCAGGCGCTCATTTTGAATACAAAGAATTTTCAAACGCGGCCGATTGCAGAACCGGAAAACGAGAAGAATTTAGCCGGGCCGAGGGAAGGGTTTTCGGAAATCATTTTGCTTAATCTATCGCTCATCCGGCGTAAGATTCTCTCGCCGGACCTGAAAATGAAGTTTCTCAGTCTGGGCCGGCGCACGAAAACGAAGGTCTGCGTCTGTTATATTGACGGTCTTGTCAACAAGCAGATATTAGAGGAGCTAATGCGGCGGCTCAATCAAATTGATATTGACGCCGTTCTCGATACAGGCTATATAAACGAATTGATTAAAGATGCGCAGACCTCTCCCTTTCGCACGATAGGCGATACCGAGAGGCCGGATGTCGTAATCGGAAACCTGATGGAGGGGCGTATTGCCGTTTTCCTGGACGGCTCGCCGAGCGTTTTGACCGTACCCTTTTTGTTTATTGAAAATTTCCAAAGCAGTGAAGATTATTATGTGAGCTTTTTTTATTCGTCCTTTATGAGGATGCTACGCATCTCCGGTTTTTTTCTGACCATAACGGTCCCTGCCATGTACATTGCGGTCGTGGCGTTCCATCATGAAATGATGCCGATACAGCTGTTCATCAACATTGCCTCGGAACGGCAGGGCGTACCTCTGCCCGCGGCTCTGGAGGCCATCTTAATGCTTATCGTATTCGATGTTCTTCGGGAATCGGGCATCAGAATGCCGACAGGCGTCGGACAGGCGCTCAGCATTGTCGGCGCACTGGTTATCGGACAGGCGGCGGTGGAGGCCAAGCTTGTGGCGGCGCCGATGATCATTGTCGTAGCCTTTACGGGCATCACCAAAATGCTATTGCCGAAAATGCCCGCACCGATGATTTATCTTCGATTATTCCTGCTTATACTGGCTTCCAGCTTCGGCTTCTTCGGCGTGGTTTTGGGCCTGTCCTGCATCGCTATCCATATCATCAATCTGCGGTCCTTCGGAATCCCGCAGGTTACGCTTACCGCCAACTTAAAATACCAGGAGGTAAAGGATACCTATATCAGAGCACCCTGGTGGACGATGATACGGCGTCCCCGTTCTTCCGAAGACAAGGTCCGGCAAAGCAAAGGTGAGGGCGGGCATGCGTAGATTAATTGCCTGCGTTCTGATGGCTGCCATGCTGGCGCCGCTTGGCGGGTGCTGGAACTACCGGGGACTCGATGAGATTATGATTGTCATGGGTAGCGCAATCGACAAAGAACAAGGATCTGAGAATTACCGGATTACTTATGAAATCATTGATTTAAATAAACCGGTCAAAGCACAGGGCATCAACACCGTAATAGTCAGCTCGGAAGGAAAGACAAAGTTTGAAGCAGCCAGAAACGCAAAAAAAAAGGTCTCAAACAAGTTGTATTTCGGGCATACGCAGGTTTTCGTGATCAGCGAGGAAATTGCACGCAATGAAGAGATCGGCGGGATCATCGACTTTTTATTGCGGGACGCCGAAACACGCGAAACCGCCTGTCTGGTTGTTTTGCGGGGGAAGACAGCCCGGGAGATTTTTGAGACCAAAAGTCTCAGCAATATCGCCGTGTCCAATGAAATTCATGATATCATCAGCAACGATCAAAAAATCACCTCTTCGACCCTGCGCGTACCGATCTATGAAATATTCAATACGTTGAAATCCGAGGGCAAAGCGCTTGTTCTGCCGGCTTTTCACAGAGTGGATAATAATGGAGAGACAGTCAACGAGGCAAACGGGATAGCTGTTTTTAAAGAGGAGAAGCTGGCAGGTTTTCTGACACCGGAGGAGACCAAGTATTTCCTGATTGCGACCAACAAGACAAAAGGCGGCATACTACCCATTGCGTCTGAAAAGAGCGGTCACGCCGATGCTGCGCTGGAAATATCCAAGAACAAAACAAAGCTTTCTTTTACGGCGCGAGGCGATAAAGTCAAGGTAAAAATTAAAACGGAAACAATCGTTTATCTCGGCGAGATATTGAAGGACATAAACACAACTGACCTTGCGAAGATCGCAGAGCTTCAGGACATTGCGGAAAAAAAGCTGGAAGCGAATATTATGTCTGTTATTAAAAAAACACAGTCTGAATTCGGCGCGGATATTTTCGGTTTCGGGCGTATGATCCGAAAAAAGGATTTTAAGCTATGGAACCGCCTAAAAGACAACTGGGATGAACAATTCCGGTCGCTGAAGGTGGAGGTGCGGTCGGATGTCAAAATTGTCAATACGGCCTACCTGATGAAAACGTGAAAGCAGAGGTAAAAACGTGCTGACGGCTATTGTGCTATTGTTATATGTGCTGGTTGTGCTGTTTGATTTTATGCCCGCCAAAAAAGAGCGGAAATTCGCGGAAAACATCGTTTATTTTGCGCTGCTGTCCGTCAGCATGGCCGTTTTGATTTTGTTTTCGATGGGCATAGAACTGCCCGGACCTTCGCAGCCGATCAGGAGCATTGTTGAAGTGTTTGTAAAGCCGAAAAAATAAGCGCGGTAAGGAGAAATCCGTGAAAAAGGAAATCATATCGCTTCGCCAGGCAGTCTGTGTTATGTGTCTGCTCATCACAGGATCCAGTATCGCTGTGGGTGTACAAACAGATTTAGGACAGGATTCCTGGCTGCCTGTGCTGATATCTTCGGTATGTGTTGTTCCCGTTTTGTTCATTTACGGGAGGATCATGAAACTGTACCCCGAGAAGGATATATTCGAGATCATCGAAACGCTGTTCGGCAAATTGGCGGGAAAAATCATTATCGTACTGATGACCTGGTATGCCTTACATTTAAGCGCGAATGTTTTGCGCATGTTTTCGGAATTCGTCAAGATCAACACTTTAACAGAGACGCCGCAGCTTGCGATTATGATCGCAATGCTGCTCGTTGTGCTGTATATGGCCAAAAGCGGTATCGAAACAGCGGGCAGATGGGCGGTATTAATGCTGTTCATTATCGCATTCATTGTTTTGCTGACAATCGTTTTATCCGTAAACAAATGGGATTTTTCTAATTTCCTGCCCGTGTTTGAGCATGGACCCGGTGAAATCGTTTCAAGCTCGTACAAGATGCTTATCAGCCCCCTCACGGATACAGTATTGTTTTTGGGCATCGCCTGTGCTATAAAAAAAGAGGACAGCCCATATAGGCTGTTTTCGTACGCGCTTATTATAAGTGTGATCATTATGCTCGGTATTGTTGTGCGAAACACTTTGCTTCTCGGTCCGGCCATGATGAAAGCCACATATTTCCCTTCTTATGTGTCGGTATCCCTGATCGATATCGGGGATTTCTTTGCGCGCGTGGAAGGCTCCATCACAATGAACCTTATCCTTGGAGGAATTGCAAAGCTGACGGTATGTCTTCTTGCCGCGTCAAAGGGCTGCGCAAGACTGTTCGGTTTCCGGGATTACAGGCATATCCTTATGCCTGTCGGCCTGCTGTCTCTCGCGCTGTGTGCGATACTGTATAAAAGCATCATGGAAATGGTTGATTTTGAGGATATTTTGAAAATATATAAGATCCCGTTTCATCTCCTGATTCCCGTTGCGGTATGGATAACGGCGGAATTTAGAACGCGCGGAAAAAATCCTGCCGAGCCGCATGAAGCATCTTCATGAATAAACTTCATGTTATTAAAAAGGAAAGGATAGTGGCATAATCTACAGGTGACGCAATGAAAAGAAAATACGACAAGCATTAGCGGGGTAAAGCCTCGCATAAAAAGAAAGGGACCTTCGGAAGAGGGTTCCTTTTTCAAATGGCCGCCTATGGCGGACATTCGTGAAGGAGATGACTGAAATGGCGACGAACTACAGCGAAAGAATCCATGTCATCGATCCCAAGGGCGACGGAAAGGCCCCGAAGGGCCTGGGCGTGGGGGACATTGTTGTTACCCTCGGCGGGGCTTATCAGATCATGGACGTTAATCCGGACGGAACCTACAAATCCGGGTTGGTAAACAAGGACATCACGTCTAAGAATTACAATGGCGGATACATGGGCGCTGTCGAAGCAAATAAAGCCGGCACGCTTAACGCCGGGAACGACAAGTCGGCCTGGGACGCTTCCTATGACATTGACATTCAGGATTCGATCCGTCAGCTGGGGGAGGCGCAGAGACAGAGCCGGATTGCCGGACTGGAATCGGCAATGAATTCCGCCCTCTCCAGCCTCGACACGGAGCAGTCTGCGCTGAAGGGGACATTCTATAACCAGAGAAATCAGGCGGCGGCGGACGCGGATGTGGGGCAGTACAACTTTGCGCAGTATATGGCGTCCAGAGGGATGAAGGGCAACGCCGGGGCAATGCCGGAGCTGTACCGGAACACGGGGCTGCAAAACAGGTTAGGTGCTCTGGGGCAGCAGGAAGCGCAGGCGAACACGGACATCGAAAACCAGCGAAAAACGCTGAGAACCAATTATCAAAGCGATGTGCAGGCCGTGAACGCCGACGCGGACGCGCAGGCCTTAGAGCGGTACATCAACCAGCTAAACGCAGACAGGGCATACAGGATGCAGGAAAAGCAGCTGTTAAACCAGCAGGAGCAAGCGCAGCGGTCGGGATTCAACACGATGGCCTATTACGATGACTATGACAAGGAAATTGAGCGGGTCAGAGGCGACGGCGACCCGACAAACGACTGGATGATCGAGCAGCTGAGAGCGGCGAAGAATGAAAAGATCCTCGCGCAGCAGGCGGCGCAGGTAAAAGCGGATCAGCAGGCGTTTGAAAATCAGCTGAAGCTGTCCAAGACCGGAAGCAGCGGAGGCGGAGGGGGCGGCGGAAACACGCTGACTTATTCGCAGGTATCGTCCGCGATGAAAAATATCTACAAAACGAATCTGAACCCGATGGGGCAGCTGACGGATGCGGGAAAACAGGCGTTATATAACTACGCCTCAAACTACGGCGGCAGTTATGCGGGGGCCTTGCTATCGGAGTACGGGCTATCGGGGTACAAGCCGAAGGCGACGCCGCCACCGTCCCAAACCATGATGTCGCCGCTGAATACCGTTTATAACGAGGCCATAAGCCTGAGGGCGCGCGGCGCCCTCCCGAGACAGATAGAGGATTATCTGTTAGGCCAGTATGATGCCGGGACAATAAGCCGCGATCAGATGATTGCGGTGGCAGGCGCGGCGGGAATAACGCTGAAGTAATGATTTTGCGGGGACAGGAAGGAGGGCCGTAATGGACATTCCGGAGAAGGTATGCAAAGAAAGGCACAGGGCGCTGGATGAAAAATTCTCGCGTCATGAAAAATGGATCGGTGAGCATGAAAACAAGCTCGACAAGCTGGAGCGTTCGGACGCAAAAAACACCATACAGATCGAAAACCTGACCAAGGCGATAGGCGCTCAGACCAAGGCAATCTGGGGTCTGGTGTCATCCGTCGCCTTGATGCTGATCGGCTTTTTAATCTGGTATATTCAAAACGTACCCCAATAGAAGCCGATTTTTCCGGATAAAGTGCCGCCGCTTCGCGGCAGAATGGAGGTTAAGATGATTTACACCTGCAAAATTCAAAAGGCCGCTGTCTATATCAACAGCGGCAGGAAAACGATTGCGGAAATCAAAAAGGAAACCGGCTGCGACATCATTTTTAACGGCGGGCTCTATGATGTATCGGCGTTTTCGCCGTGCTGCCATCTGAAAGCGAAAGGCAAATCCTACGCATCGGATAAGTACGCCTATTGGGGATATGGGTGGGACATAAAGGATGTTTCGCTGATGTCGGATTACACAGGGGTTTTAAACTATATCGCCTGCGTCTGTTTGCTGCGCGGCGGGAAACCGGAAAAGCTGATTGTAACGGCGGACCTGAAAGGAGAGCGGCCCAGAACGGCCTGGGGCATCAGAAAAGACGGCACGCATGTCTTTTACTGCACAAAAGAGCACATGACGCCGGAGGCCCTGCAGTCTTTTATGCTTGAACAGGGCTGTGAGAGCGCATTGATGCTCGACGGCGGCGGTTCCGCGCAGTGTATTTATCCGACCGGAATAATAGAGTCGTCCCGGATTGTGCATAACCTGGTGTTGATCTGGTCGGAAAAGCCGTACATAAAGGGCATAGACGTCTCCTCGTTTCAGGGCGCAATCGACTGGGAAAAGGTAAGGCCGGAGATCGGTTTTACGATGCTCAGAGCAGGCTACGGAAAAAACAACATCGACAGCCGATTTTACAGGAATATCAGCGAATGTAACCGTTTGAAGATTCCCTGCGGCATATACTGGTTTTCCTACGCCTATACGGAGAAAATGGCGAGAGCGGAGGCGGCCTTTTGCCTTGAAGCGGTAAGGTCGTACACAGTTGCTTATCCGATATGCTTTGATTTTGAGTATGACAGCGTCGAAAACGCGTTAAAAAACGGCGTGTCCGTGACAAAAAAGCTGGCCTCAGGCTTCGTTAACGCGTTTTGCGAAGAAATCGAGGCCGCGGGTTATTACGCGATGAACTACACAAACGCCGATTTTCTAAAAAGGTATTTTGATCCGTCAACGCGCAAATACGATCTCTGGCTTGCCGCCTGGTCTGAAAGCTCTGACCTCGACAACCCGGGCGAGGGCACCGGCATATGGCAGTATTCCAATGCCGGGCGCATACCGGGGATTACAGGAAAAGTGGATCTTAACGCGGCGTACAAAGATTACCAAAAGGTGATAGGAAACGCGGGCTTAAACCGCCCGAAATCAGACGAGGCTCAAGACGCGATAAAAAAGCTTATCCTCGCAGGATGGGGCGATATTCTAATCGACATGGCAAATAAGCTGGACAGGGATTTTTCCTGACTATTTGTTCCGCAATCTTGCGGTGGAATGGAGGTTACCATGCTGAAAAATCTGGCGGGCCTTATAAAGGTCAAGACGGTCGTTACCTTTGCGGTGATTGCGGTGTTTGTTGTCCTTGCCATCCGGGGGGACATTTCACCGGACAATGTAATGATCATCACAACCACGGTCACGGCGTTCTATTTCGGGACGCAGGCGGAAAAGAAAAATTCCTTCAAATAAACGAAAGGGCTGCGGTTTTGCCGCAGCCCTTTTCGCTTATTTGGCTTTTTAGCTTTACAATCCGCAGACAAGGTTGTAAAATATAGGCAAAAATCGGAGGTGACACCATTGCTTACGGAAAAAGAGAACTTCATGCGCATGCTGCGCGGCGAGATTCCCGAGTTTTTACCCAGATACGATATGTTTGGCTGGTGCGCAATGTTCTCTCCCTTTGAACGCAAAAAGAATGCGGACGGCTATGAGGTGGATGAATTCGGCATGGAGCATACGACCAACGCGTCTTCCATGGGCGGTATGATGCCGGTTCCGGGCCGCATTCTGGTAAGGGACATCACAAAATGGCGCGATGTGATCAAAACCCCCGACCTCAGCAACCTTGACTGGGCGCAAATCGCAGAAAAAGAAATGGCGAAAAAGGACCCGGTTAACAATCCCGTCATCGTTTTCGCAGGCGACTTTTTCATGAAGATTATGAATTTCATGAGCTTCAGCGAAGGGCTCTGCGCCTTGCAGGAGGAGCCTGAGGAGGTCTACGCTTTGCTTGACTGGCTTTGCGAATACTATCTTAAACTGCTGGATAAGAAGATTACATACCTCAAGCCCGATATTCTTTCGCTGGCCGACGATGTTGCGGCCGCCCAGCAGCCGTTCATCAGCGTGGATATGTACCGCAGGCTGATTTTACCGCATCACAAGCGCCTTGCGGATTTTGCGCTGGATCGCGGCCTCACGCTGATCATGCACTGCTGCGGAAAATGTGAGAGCTTTATTGATGACTGGCTGGATATGGGCGTTTCCGGCTGGGAGCCCGCTCAGGTTTCAAATGACCTGAAGGGCATCAAGAAAAAATACGGCTCAAGGCTTGCCATCATGGGCGGGTGGGACAATACCGGCCCCATATCCTATCCCGATACGCCGGACGACGTGCTTTTGGCCGCCTTGAAGGAATATGTGGACACCTTCGCGCCCGGCGGCAGATTTGCGTATATGGCAATGGTCATGAGCGAAAACGACGATCCCGATTCCGTCAGGAAGGTGAAGCTTTCAGAGGATTTTTACCAAAACTACGCGCGTCTTTGGTACAAAAATAACGCATAACCCGGCATTAACTTTTGTCATCGGGTGAATTGACTTCGTGATCCGCGCGGATTATGATGAAAATACAGTGAAAAACGAACAGGAAATAAACGAGAGGTAAAAACGTGAAGTACTTTCACGTTGTGAAAATACTTCACGCATGGAAGAAATCGATTTTTCCTGATTATTTGTTCCGCAATCTTGCGGTGGAATGGAGATTAATTATGATGGATTTTAAAGGTAAGGTCGCCTTTGTCACCGGCGGCGGCTCCGGCGCGGGCTTCGGCATAGCGCAAATTTTTTCCGAGGCGGGCTGCAAGGTCGTGATCGCCGATGTTCGGCAGGACCATTTAGATCGGGTAATGGAACACTTTCGGAGAAGTAACGCCGATGTTCATCCTATTTTGCTGGATGTGACCGACAGGGAAGCCTACATAGCCGCAGCGGACGAGGTAGAGCGCGTTTACGGCACACCGCCGCAGATTCTTATCCAGTCGGCGGGCGTCAACGCCTTCGGACCCGCGGAAGCGTCTACATACGAGGATTTTGACTGGATCATGGGCGTGAATTTAAACGGTGTCATCAACGGCATGGTGACCTTTGTGCCGCGCATGATCAAAGCGGGGCTCGGCGGGCATATCGTGACCGTAGCCTCTTTGGGCGGCCTTGGCCCGGGCTCTACAACCGCGCCCTATTCCTGTTCAAAGGCCGCCGTCATTAACCTGATGGAAACCTATTATGAATCGCTGGAGCCCTACGGCATCGGCGTAACCTGCTTTTGTCCCGGCAACATGAATACGAATATCCATGAAGCGTCGCTGACAAGGCCCGAAAACCTGAAGAGCACCGGCTATTATGAAAGTCCCGAAGTCATGGAAGCTTACAGACTGCACAATGTGCTCGGCATGGACATCCGTGAGGTGGGCCGGCAGGTCATGAAGGGCGTTGAGCAGGGCGTCGTGATCTATATACCCTATGAGGACCGGGAGGAGATCATCCGAAGCGAAATGCAGCGCATGATCGACTACTGCACGCCCGAGGGCATGACAAGGCTGAAGGCGCGCAAGCATCAGGCTCCGGCCATGCCGAATGAGGAAATGGAGTCCCTGCGAGTGGCAGCCGAAGTCGGCTTTGCAAAGGCAAAGGGCGACATCGACTGGATTATTCGGGAGAGAAAGTATACAAATTAGAAGCGATCATCCGATAAAACAGAAACAGGAGGTCGGGATATGGCAACGACAAGCTATCTTGCGGACGCCGGCAGCTTTACCGCCATTAAGGGCGATCCGTTTTTCCGGGACTGTGAACAATTTTTCGGGATATCCAATTCCCTGTTCTCCCGCCGCGGTGCATGGGTTGCGCTGTTCGCGGACGGCGACGCTTACGGGAGCTGCGCTTTGCACCTGGGTAACAACCACGGCGCGCGCATCCATACCGGCGTTGCGGGCTACAACAAGCTGTTCAGGCTATATCCCACCTTCGGCGGGAAAACCGTGCCCTTTGCGCTGCAGACATCGGCGGTCGAACTGACCATACATACCAGGCATGGCGATGTGCGCTTTACCTTTGCCGACGAAAACACGATCTGCGCGCAAGGCGATATCGGAATGGGTCTTCGCATTACGCGTCAGGCGGAGGGGTACGAAGCGCTCAAACGCAGGAAAGACGGGGCGTGGGAAGCGGTACCGCGCGCCACCTGTGCGTATCTGTTCAAGGGCACGGAAGGTTCGGCTATCGCGTTTGACGATACCTGGGACTGGTATAAGCTGACCTGCGGGGAAATCTGCGGAAACACCGTGCCCGGCAGCGACGGGCGTTTTTCGATGATTATTGAAGAATTTCCGTATTCGGCCTTTGTCCGGGATTCTTATCCGAGCTATGACGAGGCTAAAGCCTCCATGCAGGCGGACTGGGAAGCTTTTCTTGAAAAAATGCCGCACTTTATTGAGCCGTTTGAGAAAGAGCGCGAGAGATGCGCGTACATTACCTGGTCGCATCTGCTTGCACCCACACAGCTGACACCCAAACCGCTGATTTTGATGTTCCCGGGCGAAATGGCGTCCCAGTGGCAGCTTGTGCAAAACGCGGTGGCGTTACAAGAGCACCCGGAGCTTGCTATTGACCTTTTGCTCGCGCCGCTTCAGCGACAGAGCGCGGAGGGGAAGCTTGCCGATTCGTATGACGAAACGATGCTCTCCGGTCACGGCATCAAGCCGCCGGTTTACGGCTGGGCGCTCAAGCAGATCATGAAGCGGCACGATATTGAAAAGGAATGGCCCCGTGATAAGATAGAAAAACTCTATCTCGGCGCGGGACGCTGGGCTGACTGGTTCATGACATACCGCGACGACGACGGCGACGGGCTGCCCTCGCTTGAGCATCCCGGCGAAACGGGTTTTGACGAGGTGTCTCTGTTCCGCGACCATGTACAGATGACCTCTCCGGACCTGCCCGCCTATCTCGTTTTGGCCTTTGAAGCGCAGGGCGACCTTGCAAAGATATTGAAAAAGCCGGATGCGGAAATCGAGGCATGGTATCAAAAATCGAAAACCCTGCTGAAGCTGATGCTGACAAAAATGTGGGACGGGGAGCATTTTGTCGGGCTCGTACCGTATACCTTTGAAAAAATCTTCTCCGGCTCCAATGTGCACTATATCCCGATCATCCTCGGCGACAGGCTGCCCGGACCTGTTATTGACAAACTTGTCTCAGACCTTTCCGAAGAAAACGGACTGCTGAGTCCTTACGGCCTGGCGACGGAGAACATGCTGACAAGCGACTATTATGAGACGCAGGGCGTGCAGATGGGACGCGGCGCAATAGACCCGCCGGCGGAGGTGTTCATCTGCACCGGACTCTGGGACGCGGGCGAAAAGGACCTGGCAAGGCTCATAACAAAGCGCTACTGCACAAGGCTGATGGATAAGGGCTTTTCGCATATCATCAGTCCGGTGACCGGGGCAGGCACCCGGTTCTGGGGCACCTGGTCCCGCTGCGTGTTTAATATTCTCTGCCGCATGATCTCGGAAGAATAACCTGACAGGGGGCCGTCCGAGGATTTCAGGACGGCCCTATTTGCATATTCCAAATGCCCGGGCTGTCCGCATGAGAATAAAAAAACAGTAAAGGCCGCACATCTCCCGGAAGATTCCAAAGCATTGCAATCTTGAGCATGAAATGCTTAAGATTGCAATGCTTTGAGTAGGCAGCTCGAACCGGGCTTAATTATTGATTAGCTTTATCGGAGGATTTCCCATGAAACGATTATTCTGTTTGGTTTTATGCGCTCTTATCGCGCTCTCCGGCGCATCCTGCAAAGTGGTCGCCAAGCCTGAGGAAACCGCAGGTACGGGGGTTTTGTCGCCGACGGTAACCGCGTATATCACGGCGGAGCCGACCGAAACACCGGATACGACGCCCGGGACCGCACAGGCATTGGATTACGCGCAGGAAACAGTGCAGTTTATCGATATGCTGCTTGAGGAAGACTATACCGGCTGTGAAGAGCGGCTGGATCCAATGGTGTTGTCGCAGCTCGGCGCAGGCGGGCTTGAGCAGATGTGGGAAGCCGTTATTGCCGAATGCGGGCCGTTTATCCGGTACGAAACCGGAAGGACCTATACAAGGCCGTACTTTCTCTATTCGTATACGACGGTTTTCTGCGAATTTGAAAACAGCGGAATCGCCGTGACCGCGCTGTACGGCGGGGATACGGTTATTCAGTCGCTGCTGATCAATGAATATCTGCCGCATAGTCGGCTTGTTTATGAAACGTCATCGGAAGCAACCCCGCTTATCTGGAAAGCGGCCTCGGATGACGGCAGCAGGGAAATGTATCTGATGGGCTCCTTTCATCTTGCCGACGAATCGCTGTACGGGATGCCGGAGGCGATTATGGACGCTTATACCGCCAGCGACGCCTTGGCGCTGGAGTATGATCTGGTGGAGGCCGCTTTGGATTTGGCCTTGTATCTGGAGGGGCAAACCGCGCTCGTTTATACGGACGGCTCGACGATAAAGGATCATTTAAGGCCGGAGACCTATGAAAAAGCCGTTGCCTTTTTAACTGGGCAAAACGCCTATAATGAAGCCTATGATAGCATTACCGCCACCGGTTGGAACAGTCTGGTTTCAGTGACCATTGCAGGCCTTGCGGGTCTGGATTCAAATTACGGCGTGGATATGTATTTTGCGAGCCTTGCGCACGCGGATGGCAAGAAAATCCTTGAGGTGGAAAGCCAGAAATTCCAGCAGGACCTGCTGGGCAGTGTTTCCGAGGAGCTGTGGGACTTCTATATTTCAACGTCAATTGACTATTACTTAGATATGCAAGACCAGATTAAAGCGATGTATCAGGCTTATTTTACCGGAAATGAAGCGGCGCTCATTGAACTGATCCGGGAGGATGAGGAAATTGATACGGAGGATCCGGCCTTTGTGGCATATACGCAAGAGGAAATCGCAAGGCTTATTGAGGAAAACGACAGGTACAATTCGCTGCTGATGGCGGAAAGAAACGCGGGCATGTTAAACACTGCGATCGGATATTTGGAATCAGGCGCAACGGTGTTTTTCCTGGTCGGAGCGGCCCATATCCTCGGGGAAATCGGCCTTGTCAGCCTGCTTACCCAAGCGGGCTATACCGTCGAGCAGCTTGTTTATTAAAAAGACAGGGGGGCATGTGTCCTATAGGACACATGCCCCCCTGTCTTTGACTGGTTTTATTTCGTTTTCAGTTCGTAATATTTCAGGATGTCAAATGATCCGGCGTTTCTCGCAAACGCACCGATGGAGGAAAGACCGGCTTGGTTGCCCTCGCCGAGGCCGTAGAAGATACCGCAGTCGTGCATGGTTTTCAGGTTCATCAAAACCGTTCCCTGACCGCCGGCGGAAGTTTCCTCAACCCAGCTCATCATATAGATATCCTTGCGCAGCTTGATGTAGACGCAGGGCGATGTCCAGAGCAGGCCGCCCTCGCCGTTGGGCAGATAGATCGTCCAGGAATAACCCCAGGGCGAATGGTAGACATGCATGGAGGTGACCGCGTTTTCACCGCCGCTGTAGTTCCATGTAAAGGCGCGGCCCACAAGCTCGGTGGTAAACTGGTGGCGCAGGTACGCCGGCGGCTGAGCGCCGTCTTTTATCTCGAGAACGCCGAAATACACCTTGAATCCAACTTCACGGTTTGAATATCCGTTCCCGATGCGCGACAGGAAACAGGTGGTCAGGCCGTTCGAAAAATCCAGAACCGCGGTGACGCCTTTACCGTATTCCGAACCGGTCTGTACATGCGCGAACATGATCAGGTCCTTGTCCGGCTCGAAGGCCTTGTAGGTCTCCTCATGCCATTCGGTCTCCTCGGCATCCTTCCAGAGCAATGTGCAAATGTCGATAAACCGGTACTGCCATTTGGGGCCGTCGTCATTTGCGACGGTAAGTTCCTTCCCAATCAGATAATCGCTGTCCGGCATCGAATGGCCGGAGGGCATGATGCTCTCGTCCACCTTAGGGAAGGAACGCGGGTTTTTGCCGGCGTTTCTGGCCTCCTCATCGGTGATGTCGGGGTATTGGCCGTGAACGCGGTAGACGGGCCTCTTGCCCTTTGGCATTTTTTCATCGGGAAGCACCATCGAATTGAGCGAATTCATATCGAAGCTCCCGCCGTAATCGGTAAAGCCCGCAAAGGTCGCCAGCTGGCCTACAATCTCACCGGTGCCGCAGTACATCGTATATTCCGGCTCGTCATCCAGATTAAAGCCAAGACGCACGCCGATCTGAGAAACGGTAAACAGGTCGATAACCTCCAGAATAAACGTTCCGGAAAACTCCGCTTCGACACGCGAGAATATATACAGCTCGTCATTTATTTTGATGTAATCCGACGGGGCGGCGATGGGAATTCCCATCTTCGGGTCACTCAGTTCGATAAAGGTGGAGTAGCAGGTTGAGTTAAATACCGTGAAGGTTTTCACACCGAGGTCATTTGTCCAGACAATGCCCTTGTTCTCCAGCCGGTTTGTCACGGCATGACGCTTTTCGGGCGCGGGCGAACCTTTTGTTTCCGCGTAGCCGAAATATACAGCGCGCTGCGCTTCACGTTTGTCCTTGATGAATTCATCGGAAAACCAGGTCTCGAATATGGTCGCAAGACCGGTTTTCCTGTCGAGAACAACATGAAAGGCCGTCTGCGAATCGGGCAGCAGATGCGAAAACAAGATGACGCTGCCGAGCGTCAAGGCTGTATACGCGGCCTTAACGGGCAAAGCGCCGTTTTGCGAAATGAGCAGCTCCTGCTTGGACAAAAATTCGTAACTGAGCTCAAGCGCCTTATCCGTGCAGATTTTAAGGTTCGTACCGCTCAGTGCATCCGGTGCGCAAGCATCGCATACGCATGTGTTCGCGGGCGCTTTTACGGGGGCCAGCTTCTGTGCAATCTGTTGTTCGGTCAGCTTGGTGTAAACGTTTCTGAACATCCGTTAGTCTCCTTTTCTGATGAATTGACGGGAAATAATGCCAGGTTATAGATTTACTGTATACGATAACCGGCAGCAATTCAATTTGTTTCTTTTTTCGTCAAAAACCGGATAACCATATTCCGGTCATTTCTTTCCGCAATCCGTTTTATAAAATATGCCGCAATAACAGCCTAAATCACCGGCTTTGCGCCAAAAAAAACCGCCGGATGGCGGTTCTGCGATGTTTGCGGATAAGATAATTCACCAAAGGTAGGGAAAGGGGACTGTTATCGCGTCAGCTCGCGCACCCATTTGTAACGGTTGCAGCGGATCGCGTTGGGGATGCATTTGAGAATTTGATCGACCTTCAGGAAACAGAAGGTTACAATCGGCGGAAAATGGAACACGAAGGCGCTGAGCGCGGCGGAGGGAATAATAAACAGCCACATGAAAGTGTTTTCTACGATCGCGGGGTATTTTGTATCGCCCCCGCCGGCGATGATGCCGGAGGCTGTCGGGTATTCATAGCAGGTTCCCACCGTCGTAATGCTCAAAATGATCATGAAATTAACCGCAAGCTTTCGTGTCTCCTCGGAGACGCGATACAAATCGGCAATCATATCCTTGAATATGAACAAAAGCGCACCGGAAAAAAGGCCGATCAGCACAAAAATGGCCTGCATAGTGCGCGAATACGGGCGCACAAGGTCAAGCCGGCCGCTGCCGATGGTTTTGCCGATGGTAACCGAGGCGGCATTTGCGCTGGCTATGCCGATGACGGAGCAGATTGCGAAAATAATCGATGCGATGCTGTTTGCGGCAATGACCGTCGCGTCAATATGGCCGAGTATGGCCATTTGCGCCGCCTGCGCAACGCCCCAGAGTCCGCCGCTGATGACCAGCGGCATCGATATTTTCACGAAGTCTTTAAAAAACGATAAGTCGAAGGACACAAGATGTCTGAGCTTCATCCTCAGCTTCTTGTCGATGAACAAAATATACACGGTAATAATCACAAGCTCGATGACGCGGCTTGTCAGCGTCGCGACGGCAGCGCCTGTTATGCCAAGCTCCGGCATGCCAAGATTTCCGTAGATGAAAAGGTAGTTCAGGCAGGCGTTGATGATAATGGTGCTGACAGACATCAACGTGCCGATAAAGGCGGTTTCCACGCTCTGCAGGGAATACATCAGCGTGTTGGATACAGAGAAGATCAGATAGGTCCAGCACATCAGCCGCAGATACTTTATGCCCTCCGCGATGACGTTTTCATCCGATGTGAACAGCCGGAGTACGCCAAAGGGGAACAGCTGCGTCGCACCGAAAAATAAAACGCCCGCGCCAAGCGCCATTTTCAGACCGATGGCCGTGATGCGCCGGATCGGGTCGATTTCACCCTTGCCCCAGTACTGCGCACCCAGAACCGCGACGCCGGCCGCTATGCCGGAGATCAGCATCTGGAGCATATGCTGGATTTGATTGACGATGGTTGCCCCGGACAACGCCAGCTCCGTATAGGTTCCGAGCATCAGGTTGTCCACCATGTTCACAGCCAGAGACGCCAGCTGCTGAAGCGTTATCACAATCAAAAGCGGAAAAAATGTTTTGTAGAAGCTTCTCTCCCGGGTAAAAATCCGCATATCCGTCCCTCAATCCGCCGCTTTTGCGGCATATACATCATGGCGTCCTAAAGCAAAGCCTTATGGGTTAAGCCGTACATCTACAAAATCGCTAATTTCCAGGCTGTTATGACAAACATCACAGTCCAGCGCAATAATCCGCACACCGGCCTCAGATGCCTCTTTGAGCGTCTTTGCGAAGGCGGCATGCGTATGGGCATTCGGGGCAAAATACCTGACGCCCTTCATCTGTACGATGAAAACCGCATATGCCGAAAAGCCTTTTTTTACGCAACTGATCAGTTCATTAAGATGCCTTTTGCCCCGCTCGGTCGGCGCGTCCGGGAACAAAGCGACGCCCCCATCCTCGAGCGTTACGCCCTTCGTTTCAACGAAAATGCGCCTGCCGTCCGCTTCTATGTAGAAGTCCAGCCGGGAATTGCCGAACCGGCACTCCGGGCGCAGCAGCGTCAGGTTCCGAAACAGACCGCCGCCGCGCAGCCACTCGGCAAAAACGCGGTTGGGCGCCTGGGAATCCACATTGACAAGCCGTGCATTTTTATACACGGCAATCAGGTCGTATTTCGTCCGGCGCGTCTTCTGGTCGCGCTGCTGGACAATCATATCGGCCCCGGGCAGCAAAAGCTCGCCGAGGCGTCCGGTATTTTTGATATGACATGCCTCAACACCGCCGGACAGCGCAATATTTGCAATAAATCTGTTCGGGCGGTCAATAAATACCGCCTTTTTTGTGTTTTCATATTTCATGCTTCGTTGTCCTGTAGAAGAAGGCAATTTAACTGTTTCGTAGTTTATCATATCCAAGCCGATAAGTAAAGACAAGGACACTGTCTGCCGTCCCCTTGTCTTTTTGTGAAATATGGTTGAATTGATAAAGGCTAAGTGTTAAAATTAGCATATTACCTATTAAATGCCCAAAAAGCATAGGAGGAATTCATATATGACCAAAGAAGAGATACTGGATCTTTGCGGCAATGCCGCAAAAGAAGCGCAGATCCGGGATGATGTGTGTTCGCGGAGTACGCTGATCGGCTTGAAGGAATACTTTGATTTTATTCCCGAGGAGCTCATTCGGGCGTCGACATCCCTTTGCGGCGGCGCGGGCGCGTCCAGCGGCAGCTGCGGCACCTACACCTGCGGACTGCTGGCGGTGGGCCTTAAGTACAACGCCCCGCTCAGTGAGGAATTGGAAGATCCGTCAAAGGCGGACATAGCGTCTGAAAAATTTATGGCATTTCGGGACAAATACCTAAAAGAGATGGGCACGACCCTATGTCCGGAGCTGCAAAAACAGATTTTCGGACGCAGCTATATCTTCACGAAGCCGGAAGATTGCGAGATTTACTTCAAGATTACGGATCACAATGAAAAATGCGCGGAGGTTGTCGAGAAAGCAACCCGTTTGTGCGCGGAATTCCTTCTGGAAAATTGAGAGGAGCAGACCAATGGAAGTCAAGGATTATAATCAATACGGCAAAGCGCTTGAGGAGATGTTCAAGCTTCGCAGCATGCCCATCGCATTGAAATGGTATGAAAAGCTTGAGGATGTACCCGAGCAGGCCGTATTCCCGAAGAAGGATCTCGGAAAACACATGGCGCTATGCCAGACCTTCTCCTATACGCGCATGAAGGGCATGACCGTCGCAATGACAAAGGAGGACCACTGGTGCTGGAATCCGCTAATCGGCTTCGGCGCGGTGGAGTGCGTACCCGGCCAGCCGCAGTTTGATGAGGTCTGCAAGTACATAGGCATCCCGGACAGGGAAAAGGCTGAAGCGTTCTTCAAAAAATTCCCGCGCCTTCCGTTTCAAAAATATGTCGCGGCGGTCACGGCTCCCCTTGCAACGGCAACGTTTATTCCGGATGTGGTGATCATATACGCTGAGGCGGCCAAAATAAATCATATGATCCGTTCCATCAAGAATGCCACCGGCGACACGTTCACCAGTGTGTTTGACGGCATAGATTCCTGCATCTACTGCACGGTTCCGTCCTTCACGGAAAACGAGTACCGCATAACCTTCCCGGACCCCGGCGACAGAGAGCGGGCAAGGGCGCGAGACGATGAGGTTATTTTGACGGTGCCCGGCCAACGAATGGAGGAGTTCATGACATCCCTTATCGAGATGAATAAATTCATGGGCTTCAGCGACCGGCTGTTTGAATTTAATCTGGACTTCCCGCATCCGCCTTTCTATAATAAATTATTTGAAATATGGGGGCTTGACGAGGGCGAGGAATGGAAGCTCTGACCGCGAGCATTCCGGAAGTTAACCTTAAAAGCCGTAACCGCGAAGCGATCGGTAAATTTAGCTGACCACCGGTAAAGCCGGCAAAATAAATGAAACAGGAGATGATCGGTTTGAATCTGAAAGACTATCCGCGACGGTTTTACGCAATTGACCAGTTTTGTCAGCCGCCCTGCTATGAGCTGATCGGACAGAGCTTCCGCTTTATCATGGACGGAGGCTATGATTACGAGCTGAAGATCACGGGCAAGGAAACATGTCAGTGGAACAAAGTCGGAGAGGAACCCGAAAACGCGAATTACGATTGCCGCAAGGCGGACGATACGACCTATCTGCTTAATTACGACCTGGTTAAAACCCTCAATACCCCCAAACGTGTAAACCATCTTTATGTCATCGATATGGAACAGCGCCTGGTTACGATGGTGCGCTGCTATATCGGCGACAATCCGAAATTTCCGCTGCTGGTGCGCAGCGAGTATGATTTCGGCGCCATTGAAGCGGAGGGTAAGGAGCTGCCGTTCAAACGCCACTGCTTTACCGGCGATATGATGGGTACCACGGTGGAATGGCACTGGAACACCGAAATGTGGACACAGCATTTTTACAACAGCCCCGCGTATTACCGCATCACATGGCCGCAGGACAGCTCCGCTACACAGAATATCGGCGGAAACTTTGAAGTTCTGCCCGCCTCCGATGAGATATCGCAATATGTCAAGATAAAGGACAACATGTACCTGTACTGCCTCACCGAAGAGATGATGGAACGCATTATGGGCGATAAGAGCCCGTTTCGCTCCAACAATATGATCTTCCTGCAAAACTACGACAGAATGTACCACTGCGGCCGCACGTTCGGCTCCGTGACCCATGACGGAAAGACCATGCCGTGCAGGGTCAATTTCGGCTCATTCGGCAACCCGGTCAGGCTGGATCCCGAATGGATGACCGCCGAAAACCCGTTTACGGTCTGAGCGGCAGGACGATAGAAAGGAGCAAATAGTTATGATTATGAAATATGGCGGTGTATATATTCCAAATCTCGCAAACGACGGTAAATACGGCATAGGGCAGTACCGTTTTCCCCGAAATTATGAGCTTAACGGCAAGTCGTTTACCATTGAAGCGGACGGCAAGACATACGATCTGGCTTTCACATGCCGCGAAAGAGCGCAGCTTGACGGCAAGGCATGCGATTATGAAAGCTTGAAGCTCGAAAAGGATACCTATTTCGTCAGGCTCGGACAGGATATCGCCGTAATCAATGTTGAGCAGTGCCTGGCTACATTAATCCTCGGCGATACCTTTGTGTACGGCGCATTCAAGGGCCCGGACGGAAAGCTCCCGGCGGCCCGCCATGCCCGCGCCGGAGACGATATGACCGACACGAAGATCCGCTGGGTCCTCGGCCCGAATAAATATGTCAATCAGGAATACATTGGCGGCGCCAAGGTTCGCACCGCCTGGTCAAAGAACACGGTGATGATCGGCAACGGGATGAAGTCGTTCCGCGACAACTGGGAGGCCGCAGCGGAGGATTATGACGATCTGCCCTATACGGCAGTGAAGATCACAGAGCCCATGTATCTGGTGGAGATCAAGGGCGGCGTGCGGGAGGGCGTCTGCGCCCCGAAGGGCACAAATCGCATCGTCACGCTGCAGGATTACGAACGTATGATGCTCGTCGGCTGCGTCTTCGGCGAAGGCTTCGAGCCGGTCATGATAACCGGCTACGCGAAATTCCTCGATTAAAAGAAGACAGGGAGGCGGTTCATGTGTCCTGACGGACACATGAACCGCCTCCCTGTCTTCTGCGGACACAACGCCGTACTATAAGACATGACTGTTCAAATGATAATCGATATAATACACCTTGAAGGGAGGGCAGCTGATGAATTGGATACAAAGTTTATCAAGAGCCATTTTGTACATCGAGGACCATCTGACCGATGATATCGGCATTGATGATGTATCGCGCCGGGCCTATACGTCAAGCTCGCATTTTCAGCTTATCTTTCATGTTGTTATCGGCATGACCGTCGGCGAGTACATCCGATTTAGACGTCTGAGCCTGGCGGCGCTTGATTTGCTGAAACCATCCCATAGGATTATTGATGTGGCTATGCGGTACCGGTACGATACGCAGGAGAGCTTTTCAAAAGCGTTTACACGGTTTCACGGTATACCGCCCTCAAAAGCGCATCGAGGAAATATTAAGCTGTTTCATCCGCTGTCCATTCATATTACCGTTCAAGGAGGATTTGATATGTCGCGCGACTTGATTGACAGGTTTTATTGGAACGATATCGATGAGCAAAAAGGTGAAACAACAACCGCTGCCGAAAAATACAAAAGAATCGTCGGCTGGGCTATAAAAGCAAGGGGACAAAACCCCAATGTTTTTGACGCGCTGACAGAATGGGTGCTGGATGATTCCGAGTGGATTGACGAAAAGCTTATAGAAAACGAGCAGATTTTAATGCAGGGCGTGTTTGCGCGTTTTAAAGAACAAAACGCCAGGCTCCGGTCCTATTTGTCGGAGCTCAAACCGTCCCGGGCGGTGAACGAAGCGGTGTTCACGGCGCTTGAACGATTTGATGAAGAGCTCTCGGGGGTTTCGCATGACGACCGGCTCAAAGACGCGGTATCAAAGATTTTTGCCGACTTTTCCGCCATGCGGGAGCGTTCTGTACGGGAGCAAATCGCGGGAAGCATAACCGGCCCGACCGGTACATACAGCGTGGATTTGTATGGCTATATCAATTATCTGAAGGATTGCGACGCGGCGGTACAGTGGGCGCTGTTCATGCCGGACTTGGTTGAAAAACAGCAAAACGGCTTTAAAGTGAGCAGTTTTGAATACAAAAACATGCCCGCCATGCGGTTTATCGGGCGGGAGGACGGCGAAATAGACGGCACGGAAGCGCGAAAAGCGCTTTTCGCAACGCTTGACGGGATGGATAAAACCAAATCGGATTTTGCCTATGACATTCTGTTTTTGCACCATTACGGGCGCGGAGTGGATGTCGAACCGTGTCACGGGGTTTGGGGGCGGTTTATGAAGGCGGATACCCCTGTACCGGAAGGATTTCTCTGTTTTGACTTCACTCCCGACAGCGACGGCAGAGCGGGCCCGCCTTATCTTTCCCAGTTTGCGTATGCTGTCTTTACCGGCGATATAAAAGCCATGCACCGAAGAGAGGGTTATGACAGCGATGCCATGTACGATATCACGAGAAACATCATGCTTGGCCAGGGCGTACAAATTCCATACCCGGCTAAATACTGGACCGCGGAGGTTTTCCTTAACGGGCATGATGATGACAGCACCGCATACCTGTTCAGCGCCGAATTATAAAAAAGACATGGGGATGCTTCAACTGTCTTGCTTCGGCAAGACAGAGACAGGACACATGAAGCATCCCCATGTCTTTAAATTTTCCGCATTGCGCTTGACATTAGTGTTACACGATAGTTTAAACTGTTTATAACCATGAACAAACTGGTTTGTATAAGGAGTGAATGTATTTGAGCAACCTAGCGGCGACACTGGACCTGAAGAAGCTGCCTTTTTCACGCGCGAAAAGCAGCTACTACCTGTTTGAGGAAAACAACAGGGACGGGACGAATTTTGAGCCGGGCATTTATTTCGGGATGAGTTACCCGAACGGAGCCACCAGACGCGAAGGGCTTGTCAGAATCGTACCCGTTTCAGACGGAAAACCTCTGAATTATGCCTATAACTGTTCACCCGGCAGGCTTGAGATTACATCCGATTGCGGCAGCGTGACCATCGTTATGGACAGTACGGCGTCTATGCGTATGTACGGCAGCGGCATCGGCATTATGATCCACAAGGAAATGCCGGTCATGAGCATGGAAACGGTAACCGAAGTACGACCGAATGTAGTGGAATTTAACCTCTTCAGCCCCACCGGCGGCGGCGGACGGTTTGTGTTCAGCTGCGTATCGGGCGTAGTGAATCTGGAAAATAAGGCTGTTTTGACGGCGGACGGCGTCAACCGCTGCACGATCTGGCTTTTACCCGGCGAGGACGGATGCTTCGAGACGCAGGTAAACCCCGCCATTCCTCAGGAAAGCGAGGTTTTCAGCAAGCCGCTGAATGAGGCTGTCGGAGAAGTCGAACAGGCCTTTGAAGCCTACCTTTCAGCTTACGCGGAAGTGCCCGATAAGTGGCAGGCGCTGAAAGAAACCTGCGCCTATATGTGCTGGATAAACTACCGTGAGGCGAATCCCGGGGAGATGGCGCCCGTCATGCTCGCCGATATGTTCTGCGCGAGCCGCATATCGGACATGCAATGCTACGCATGGCATCAGCCTTTCTTCGGCATGGCGTTTTCAGACGGGGACAGCGCGCTTGGCGCGATCACCAATGTCTTCTCCAGCCTGAAAAACGGTATGCTCCCGGCGGCTGTCTGCAGCGGCCAGCTTCGTTACGGCAGTTTCCCGTTCTATCACGGATATGCGCTGACAAAAACGCTTGACCGCTGCGGAAACGATTTACTGCCTGAAGATAAGGCCGCGGCGCTTTATGAGAAAATGAAGGAAAACTACACCTGGTGGAAGGATAGCCACAGCTTTTTACCGGGCCGGATTTCCTACAGCTATCCCGCCGAATGCGGATTTCCCGCATCCTCCCTCACCGCCCTTGAATTTCCACTGGAGGCTCCCGACTTTTATGCCCAGATGATCTTGTATTCGGAGGTCATCGGTCGGGTGGAGCGGCTTGCGGGAAAGGGCAACGGCCTTTTTTGGTATGAAGAATCGCAGGCGCTTAAAAAGACCCTGACCGGGGAGCTTTGGGACGGGGAGAGGTTTATATGCCGCGGCGTGATTTCCGGCAAGACATTTCCCTGCGACAGCCTTTTGGCCTATGTGCCGGTTATCCTCGGCAAACGTCTGCCGGAGGACATTCTGGACAAGCTATCTGAAGCGCTTGGCTGTGAAAAACGCTTCCTTGGCCCAAGAGGTCTCGTTTCCGAGAATATGACGAGCCGGTATTATGACGCAAAAATACCCGGTTGCGGCACTGTTGAGATGATATTGCAGCAGCTGTTCGTTTTGGGACTGTTGGATTCCGGGAAGGCCGAGCTTGCGGTTAAGATCGCGGAGCGCGTTCTTAACTGGACGGACAAGAACGCGGCCGTTTCATCCATACCGCCGGAGGGCGGCATCTCCTCCGAAAAAAGACCTGCCGATGTTTATGAAGCCGTTGCCGCCTCAGCCGTGATTGCGCTGGCTGCAGGCTTACCGATGTAAGGAAGGGAGGAAGCAAGCCATGTTTGGAACCTATGAAAAGCACAATCTGCTTAAAGCGGCATTTACCAGAGAATCGTCGTTCTGGGCGTTTTATCAGGACTTCAGAGAGCCTATTATCGGCTTTACCGTAATAAAAGACGGCGTCATGCTCGATTCAAGGAGCAACACGTTTTTGCTGGAAACCACCTTTAACGGAATTTCCATTCCCTATACATATTACGCCGATGAATCCGTGCTGCGGCTGACTACCGACAGGGGCACTGTCGAATTTTGCCTCAACGAAACCGATCAAATGCGTATCAGAGGAAATAACATCGGGCTCCGCGTCGTTTTGCGCGCCGAATCGCCGTTTGGCAGCGCAGCCGGCTGCAAGGGCATTTATCCCACGCCCGAGGGCTGCTGGGAAGCCGACATGGGCTATTCCGGCAAAATTTTGTTTGTTCCGCTGGAAGGCTCGATGCATTTAACCGCACCCTGGGACCGCGTTATGGGCGAATATGAAAAAGTCTGGGCAGAGTTTTCGCCAAACGCCGCAAACGGCATTTTTGAGGCGGCGCTGCATGAGTATATGGATTACCGTAAAAAGGACCAAAGCTACCTGACCTTTGACCAGATCCGCAAGGGCTCAAAAAAGGCCTTTGACGACTATGTGGAAAAAAACCTGCGCAAGCCGCCCAAGGGGTGGGAGGACCTTTTTAAGTATGTTGCCTACGTCTGCTGGAGCCACCGGACCGGCATCGCGGGCAACTACAAAGAGCAAATGATAATGATGCAGCAGGTATGGGCAGGCTATGCGATGAGCTGGCAGCAAAGCTACAACGCGCTGCCGATGCTGAAAAATCCCGCCGAGGGTTTAAGGCTGATTAAATCCATGTTCCGCTATCAAAATCCCGACGGGCATGTTTCCATGACCGTCAACTACTACAATGTCGCAACCGGCGGATTCCAGCCCGCTTTTCAGGCACTTGCGCTCGACTGGCTGATAAGCCAGTGCGGGGACGAGTTTTTGACGGCGGAAGAGTGCGAGTACCTGTACCCGCGGTTTGAAAAATGGCTGAACTTCTGGCTTACCCACCGCAATGCCGGACATGGGGACGACAGGGTTAATATCTTCGGCGCCCATGAATCCGGCTGGGACGACCTGAGCTTGTACGCCGAAGGCTTCCCGCTGGAAACCCCGGACCTCTTCGCTTATATGATTTTCCTGATGGACAACCTCGCGCTGATGGCGAAAAAGCTCGGTATGAAGGACAAGGAGAAGGACTGGACCAAAAGGTCTAAAAAGCTGCTCAATTCGCTTTTGACAGACCTGTGGGACGGCGAGAGCTTCGTGGGTTATCTGCCGCAGAAAAAGAAGATTGTTAAATGCAAGAGCCTTGCCATGTTCCAGTGCCTGTGCCTCGGAAAAGAAAGAATTCCGCAGGAGATCATCGACAAGCTGGCCGAGGAGGTCGTAAAGCCCGAATACCTGACCGATATCGGACTGACGACAGAGAGCCTTGAGAGCCCGCTTTGCCACTTCGGCTACAACTTCGTGCTCGGCAGAGTCATTACGCCCAGCAATATGCTGACCGCCATGGGCTTCTACCGCTGCGGAAGGAAAGACATCGCAAAGCTCATCACCGAGCGTGTCTGCAAAAATATCTATGAAAAGGGCGTCATCCTTGGTTTTGCGCCCTATGATTTCGAGATAACAACCGGAAAACCGATCAACACCTATCCAAACCCCACCGCGTCAGACGGCTGGCCCTGGAATTCCTGGGCAGGCTCCAGCGTTCTGACCATGCTTCAGGTGTTCATGGAGTAACAAGACAGGGGGACGGCTTAACTGTCTTGCTTCGGCAAGACAGAGACGAACTGTCCCCCCCCCCGTTTTTTGGGAGCGGCGTATGGACATGCAAAAATTATTCGGTACTTTCATAAAATCCGAACCCGTTGAAAAAGGTTGGTCGGAGGATAAAAAAACCTGCGTGACCGCGAAGGACGGCACAAAGTATTTGCTTCGTGTTTCGCCGATTTCCCGTTACGAAACGCGGAAGTCATTATTTACCATGCTTGAAAAAGCTGCCGCTCTTGATATACCCATGTGTGTCCCTGTGGAGTTTGGGACCTGTGAGGATGGGGTTTATAGTATTCAAAGCTGGATAGACGGCGAGGATTTGGAAACCGTATTGCCTGCGCTGTCAGAAACGGAGCAATATGTCTTAGGTTTGAAGTCCGGTGAAATCATCCGCAAAATACACACGCTCCCCGCGCCGGAAACGCAGGAAGAATGGGAAAGTCGTTTTAATCGCAAAACCGATATGAAAATAAAGAAATACCTTGCGTGCGGTTTGCGGTTTGACGGCGATGAACACATCCTCGCCTACATAGAAGAAAACCGTCATTTGCTGAAAAAGCGACCTCAAAGCTTTCAGCACGGCGATTATCATGTAGGTAACATGATGGTTGAACGCGGCGAATTGACAATCATCGACTTTGACCGTTACGATTTCGGTGATCCGTGGGAAGAATTTAACCGTATCGTTTGGAGCGCGGCGGCAAGCCCCCAGTTTGCAACCGGGCAGCTTCGCGGATACTTCGGCGGTGAGCCGCCGCTTGCGTTTTTCAAGCTGCTGGCTTTCTATATCGCCGTCAACACGCTGTCTTCAATATATTGGGCTATCCCTTTTGGTCCGTCCGACCTTGATACCATGATGAAGCAGGCGCAGGATGTGTTGGAATGGTTCGATAATATGAACAATCCAAAACCAACATGGTATCTTGATGATGTATGCGTCAGTCAGGAGATTGACGGTGTATCCTATAAACTCAAAGAGCCGTATGATTTTTCGTTTATCAACAAATACGGCAAAGTATTCAAGGTTTTTGACGAACAGGGCATCAATGTTTGTTTCGGGGTAGACGACGGGAGCCGCCGGTATTTCGTAAAATTCGCCGGCGCGAAGCCGATAAACTTTGATAAATGCAACGGCAGCACCGTATTGGCGGTTGAATGGCTTAAAAAAGCCGTATCGGTTTACCGCGACTGCGAACACCCCTCACTGATAAAATTTATTTATGCCGAAGAAATCGGCGGCGGATACGCGGCGGTATTTGAGTGGGTTGATGCGGAAGGCATAGAACCGCTCAACTCTCCCGGCCATAAACGGTTTATGGGTATGGAGATTGTAAAAAAGATACAGGCGTTTGAAGATATTATGTCGTTCCATGCGCTTGCAGCCGCGAAAGGCTATGTCGCAATCGACTTTTACGACGGCAGCATCCTGTATGATTATGTGAACGACCAGGTTATTATTTGTGATATTGATTTTTACCAAAAATCGCCTTATGTCGGCGAAATGGGGTTGTGGGGTTCAACACGGTATGTTTCACCGGAGGAGTGTACCCCCGGTGCGGTCATGGACGAAATAACAATTGTCTATACAATGGGGGCAACGGCATTTATGCTGTTTAATTACGACAGCGAAACGGATATCGAATGGCGGGAACAAGGCGTAGAATTTTACCGTACACGAAAATTCCAAGACACCCCGCCGAAGTCCTGGCAGCTAAGCGCGGCACGATATGATGTTGTCAGACGTGCCGTTCATAACGACCGCGATAAACGGCAGCAGTCGATCAGACAACTGATAAGTGAGTGGAAAACTGCAGGACAAGGGGACAGATGATCCGTCTCCTTGTCCTGTTTTTGATGTCAACCGCGAGAACCGTCCCCATGGTTTTATTGACAAACGCAGCGGGCGGAGATATACTGTTTGATATTATAACAGTTGCGTAAGCAACAGTTAGCAGCTGAAATCATGGCTGCGGGGCTTCGGCTTCGTGGCTTCAATTATATGAAGGGGGTGTTTTAGTTAGACACCAACATTGAAGCTAAACGCTCCGAACGCCGGCGCATGATGCTCGAGGAGTCGGTGTTCAAGGTGGTGCCGATAATAGCGCTGCCGATGGTCATTTCAATGCTCATCGAATCGTTCTACAACCTCGCCGATACATATTTTGTCAGTCAGTTAGGCACTGCGGCGACCGCCGCGGTCGGTATCAACAACTCGCTGATGTTTTTTATCCGTGCGCTCAGCATGGGCTTCGGCATGGGCGCCGCGAGCTATATCTCGCGTCTGCTCGGCGCCAAACGCGGAGACGAGGCCTCGCGCGTTGCCTCGACAGCCGTGATAACCTCGATAGTCATTGTCAGCGCCGCTGCGGCGATTGCGTTCACCTTTCGCGGACCGCTCGTGACGCTGTTGGGAGCCACCGCGACCTCAAAGCAATATTCGATAGATTATGCAACCTACATCCTGCTCGCCGCACCGTTCACCGCCGGTGAGATAGGACTAAGCCAAACACTGCGCTCCGAGGGCAGCACCACCTATTCGATGATAGGCATGCTCTCGGGCTGCTTCGTCAACCTCGCGCTCGACCCGCTGTTCATCTTCACCTTCCAATGGGGCGTTGCGGGCGCCGCTGCAGCCACCGCTCTGTCCAAGGTCGTCAGCTTCACCGTCTTGCTCATTCCATTCCTGCGCGGCAAGAGCCTTCTTCGAATTTCTCCAAAGCTCTTTACGCCGAGAAAGGATATATATGTCGAGATCTCCCGAATGGGCATACCAACCTTCCTGCGCGCGTGTCTAATGAGCGTCGCGAGCGTTGTGACGAACAATTACGCCGGCAGTTACAACGACTCCGTGCTCGCCGCCGTGTCGATCTCCAACCGCATAATGATGTTCGTCGGCTCGATGGTCATGGGCTTCGGCCAGGGCTTCCAGCCCATCGCGGGCTACTGCTACGGAGCCAAGCGATATAAACGCGTTCGCACCGCTTTCTGGGCGACGACGGGCTTCGGCTTCGCGATATGCCTCACCTTAGGCACCGCGCTTTATATCCTCGCTCCGCAGGCAGTGGGAATATTCACCGTCACCGACAGCGAGATAGTGCGCATCGGTGCATATATGGTTCGCGTTCAATGCCTCACGCTTCCGGCCCATGTCTGGGGCATGATAATCAACGGAGTGTTTCAGGGTCTCGGTAAGCCGATCGGCTCAACGATACTCGGCCTTTCGAGACAGGTCATCTGCCTTATTCCGAGCATGATAATCCTCAACGTCATGTTCGGAGTCGACGGCCTTATGAACGCTCAGGCGATATCCGACTGCCTGACGATGTTCATCGCCGTGCCGCTGCTCATCAATATCCTCAATTTCCTCAAAAAGAGGGAAAAGGAGGACCCGCAGGGCGATGAGGAAGAAACGGCCAAGCCCGAAGCAATACTCGAACCGTTCGAAAACTGAGTCGGAACGAGGGGAAAGATATATGCCAGAAAACGAATCGCACCAGGATATAGCGAGAACGATATCAAGACTCGTACTTCAGCTGTATCGGCAGCGCAGGAGCTACATGAACACCAAGCTTGCCGATACGGGGCTCAAGGGTCCAATGTATATGCTGCTCTCAACGCTCGACCATGTCCCCGGCTCGAGCCAGGATTTCATGGCTCAGCACATCGGAATAGATAAAAGCGGTATAGCCCGCACCGCGCGCGAGCTCGAGAAGCTCGGCTATATCCGGCGCGAGATAGACGACGACAACCGCCGCCAGTACCGCATGTATCTCACCGAAAAGGGCAACGAGATGTTGCCGGTAATACGTGGCTACCTTAGCGAATGGGGAAGAATGCTCACAAAGGGCCTCAGCGAGCATCAGGTGCTCGAGGTCATAAGCCTCATGGAGCACATGTGTAAAAACGCCGAGCAATAAAGATTCGGCGCACTGATACGAAATGGGGGGTCGGTGCTGAAATGCTTGGTATCGGCATTGCATTCTGATTCAATTTCGCCGATGATATCCTCAGCCGTCAGCTTTCGTTCCTCAAATTTCTTTTCAGCCTGCGGATCGGGTCTATCAACAGAGTGCCGCCCGAAGTCGAACGGCCAAGATCCCGCATATCAAACGATTTTCCACCTTTTCACTTCGATTTTGTTAGGTAGTAAACCGAATGATTCACGAGAGCGCCCCATGGCATTCAAAAGGTCATCGGTTCGATCCCGCTTATCTCCACCAGAAAAAACCAAGCCAAAGGCTTGGTTTTTCAGATATATTCGCCTTCGGCGAGATATATCGGTTCCGCCGGTGATAAGCTTCGCAGTGATATTGG
>JAAYJC010000042.1 GCA_012523085.1 Clostridiales bacterium | reverse complement strand
TGAATCCGGCGTTTGTGACGTCCGTTAATTCAAGGGAGCCGTATAGTTTGACATATCTTTCATAACCTTCGTTGTAGAGCTTTATGTATTTGACCAATACATCAAGGGCCTCTTTGTCGTTCTTATGCGTATCGAGATACATGCCCAGCTCGGTGATGACAAAATGCAGCGCCATCAATTCGGTTTCCGGCGTGTCCGGCGCGTTCTTGTTTACAATGTTTTTCCACGGCAGATCAAGTCCGGGAAACAAAGTCCCGCGGGCCAGCGCGTCTTCGCTTTTATATTGCGGATCGCTGTTTTGCTGTACGGGCACAAAGCCGACCGCAAGCGGCGCGCATTGCGGCAGCGGCCCTTCCTTGTAGCTGCAATCCGTTTTTGTCTGACTTAAAATGTTATCCAAAACGTTTCCTCCAGTGCTTGAATTTGGTGTTACCCAAACCAGTATATGACCGAACGGCGCGGCATGTTATCCGCATCAAGCCTAAGGCATAAGGCGGCGCGGTATTTTTATACCGAATACAGAAATTTCGCGGAAATATTTGTGTGAATATAGAATATATACCTGAATTTAAGGACGGATTCAAAATATCGCGCTTTAGAATCTGATTTTTTATGCAACATTGTGATGATTGGGCTCTTAAGTGTTATAGATTTGTGAACTATTTCAGAATCGGGTGTCTTGCTATTTAATCGGTGAATCGGTAAAATAGAATCAAGCCTTGTTTTCTTTTCACCGTTTTTATAAAGGGAACCATAAACACATGCGCTAAGGGTGCAAGATTTTACCACGGTATGCTACCACGGCAACATACCCGTATGTTACCGTTGACACGCAAGAAAGCCCCATGATATAATTTTTTGTGGTTTCATGTTGAAAAAGGGCGAATAGCAGCGGCCCGGCACTATCCGCGCAAGGCGCCGGGCAATGGAAAAAAGATAATAATTTTGCACGGAGGAGTGGCAGGTGAAGTCGTGAAAAATGTTTTGATCATCGGCGGCGGTCTATCTGGCTGTACGATTGCGCGAGAGCTTTCACTGGCGGGAATTTCGTCCGTCATTGTGGAAAAAGGCGAAAGCATCGGCGGAAAAGTACGAAGCTATGGCTGTAAAGCAGACGAAAAATGCAACAATTGCGGACTGTGCGCCGTACATACCTTATGGCAGGATGTCGAAAACGATCCGAAGATACAAAAGCTATTTGGTTCAAGCTTAGTTGACCTTTCAGGATCGGCCGGAAACCTTCACGCGGTTATCCGCACAAAAGAGGGTTTTTTTGATGATAGCTTTTCTGATGTGATTGTCGCGACCGGCTTTGAGGATTCCGCCTGTACGGGCGCAGCAGGTTATGAAAAGGATTCGTATAATCGGGTCTATACGGGCGCAGAGCTTGAAAAGCTGATGAAAGACCGCGGATCCGATACTTTATTTTCGGAAGCTCCGAAGAGTGCAGCGTTTATTTTCTGTTACGGTTCAAGGACACTTAAGGAAAGAGCGGCTTACTGCTCGCAGGTTTGCTGCGCTTATTCCACCCGTGCCGCGAAGGTAATAAAACATTATTACCCGGACACAGAGGTGGTTTTGTTTTATATGGACCTTCAGGCCGTTAATCCCGGAAATTATGCCAAGGAACTGACGGACAGGGGTATTGTACTCGAAAGATGCCGGCCTGTGGATCTGACATTTGACGGGGATTATCCGGTTGTTTCCTATGAAGACGCAGACGGGAAAAAGAAAAGACAATTTGATTACCTGTTTTTGAATACCGGTATTCATCCCGATGTCCCGAATAACACCGCGATAGCCGATATAACGGGTCTTAAAGTAAAAAGCGACGGATTTCTGACTTATGTCGCGCCGCCGTCTGTTTCCGGCATTTATCTGGCGGGCACAGCGGAGAAGCCGATGAATATTGTCGGAACGATGGCTAACGCAAGAAATACAGCCATGTCGCTGATCAATAACTCCGCGGAGGTGAGCGCCGTATGAAAGTCGTTTTGGCCGGGCAAAGCCGGTACAGCGAGAACTTAAAAACAGCACTTGCGGATTACGGCTTTGAAGCGATTAGCATCAGAACCGCTTCAGAGCTCAAGGCTTTGCCGGAAAGCCTTCCCGTCATTATATTATATGATGCAAAAATCCACCCGGCAGCGCAGGACAAAAATGCGGCCGCAAAAGCCGTGCTCGGTTTAAAGCCGCAGGACCTTGTCGTGTTTTTGATGGACAAGACGGAGGAAGCAAGTCCCTACATAGAAAACAGAGTGCTCGATACGGCGCTCTATCTTGCGTCCGTTAAACGGCGCGTGGCCGTCCTTTTGCGCTCAACCCGCGCCTCCGATACGGCATTTGACGAGCGGTTAAGGCAGGCCAGAGAAAAGGGCGTTTCCTTTGTGCGGTATGATAATATTGCGGTCGAAGCGGAAATGGACAGGACGGTAATCAACGCGTTTGACGGTAAGCTGTCCGTTACGCTGGAGACACCTTTATGTATTGACTGTTCCGAGCTGCCCGATCCGGAGGTTGAGGCTTTCATCGAAACGCTCAGAGTTAAGCGCTTCGGCGGCGGCTGCATCAGCGGGACAAGATGGTACCTTACGCAAGGCAATACACACAAAAGAAACGTGAAGTTTATCAATACAATTGAGCTTGACGGCGATATAAAACAAATCGTTCCGGCTCTTGTCGATGACCTTCGGGCCCTGGACAGACCCGGTCAGGAAAAAGTCGCTTCTGTGGACAGTAAAAAATGCGCCTTTTGCTATACCTGCTACAGGGTATGTCCGCATTCGGCCATGAAGCCGGACGAAAATGCTTCGGCCATGATGGTTGACGAGATGCTTTGCGCCGCCTGCGGCATCTGCCTTGCCGTATGCCCGGCTTCGGCGATCACATTTGCGGGCGGGGATAAAGCGGAGGCGAAAGAGGAAAGCAGAGACAAGCTGAAAATATTCTGCTGCGAAAACTCCGCATTCGTCGCCTCGACAGAGGCGCTCGCCGAAGTGGACGCTTCGGTTGAATCGATAACCTGCGGCGGGGACATCAGCGCCTTGAAGATGACCGAGGCTCTGAAAACCTATGACAATGTCCTTGTCGCCGTCTGCTGCGACGATGCCTGCAAGCATCATGACGGTAACAAGAGGCTGATAAAGCAGGTGGAGAGGCTTAAGGAAAGACTCGAAAAGCTTGGGTATGATCCCAAACGCATAAGCTGCGTCCAGACAGGCATAACCATGACGAACTTACTCAGGAACGCGGCCGAAAAAGCCCTGTCGGGAGGTGGGGAAAAATGATTATAGCATCACAAAAGCCTTTGGATGAAATCAGAGACACGCTGAAGGCCTATGATAAAGTTTTGATCGCTGCCTGCGGAACCTGTGTAACCGTATGCCTTTCCGGCGGCGAGAAGGAAGCTTTGGAGTTAAAGGCGCTTCTTGGCCTTGAGGGCGATAAGGCGTACAGGGTCGTAACGCCCGAACGCCAGTGCGATTCGGAGTTTCTTGAGGCGTTTGACGAGGACGTAAAATGGGCGGACGTCGTTTTGTCTCTCGCCTGCGGCGTCGGCGTTCAGTATATGGCGGAACGGTATGAGGGAAAGCCCGTTATACCCGGCCTCAACACTTCTTTTATGGGCACAAACAGAGACGCGGGTTACTGGACGGAAATGTGTCAAGGCTGCGGTAACTGCGTGCTGGAAAAGACCGGTGGCATCTGCCCGGTGGCACGCTGCTCAAAAAGTCATTTCAACGGGCCCTGCGGCGGCAGCGCGAACGGCGTATGCGAGGTTGATCCCTCGATTGAATGCGCGTGGCAGCTGATTTACGACAGATTAAAGAGCTTAAACCAGCTTGACAGGCTCTATGATACGATCCCGCCAAGGGATTGGCGCACCAGCAGGGACGGCGGCCCGAGAAAAATACGCAGACCCGATGTTGCGATAGAGGAGGTGTAAACATGGCTGAAGAAAAAAGCAGACTCCAGAGCCTCTTTGAGGCGGGGCATTTCGTCGTGACCGGCGAGATCGGTCCGCCGATGGGCGCCGATACCGGTCATGTTTACAAGGCGGCAGAGGAACTCAAAGGCTATGTCGACGCGGCAAACGTGACGGACAACCAGACCTCAATCCTTCGCATGTCCTCAATCGGCGGCTCTTTCCTTGCCCAGCAAAAGGGCGTTGAGGCGGTCATGCAGATGACCTGCAGAGACAGAAACAGAATAGCGATACAGAGCGACCTGCTCGGCGCCTGGGCGATGGGCCTTAAAAACCTGCTGCTGTTATCGGGCGATCATCAAAGCTTCGGCAATGACAAGCAGGCTAAAAACGTTTACGATGTCGACTCCGTCCAGGTCATTAAGATGATTTCCGACATGCAGAATGAGGGAAGATTCAGCAACGGCAAAAAGGTAAAGGGCGTGCCTTCATTTTTCATCGGAACCTCGGCAAACCCCTTTGCGGACCCCGCCGAGCTTCAGCTTATCCGGCTGAAAAAGAAAATCAGAGCCGGTGCGAAATTCGTGCAGACACAGGCCATTTACGATGTGGACAAATTCGAGCGGTGGATGGAAAAAGTCCGCGCTTGGGGATTACATAAAGAAGCCTATATCGAGGCCGGCGTAATGGTGAATAAGTCGGTTCGATCCATCGAGGCAACCCAAATGGTGCCCGGAATGGACATTCCCGATAACCTGATCGAAAGAATGCGCAATGCCTCCGACCCCAAAGAAGAAGGCAAAAATATCGTCCTGGAAATCATAAGCCGCATTGAGAAGATTGAAGGCGTCGCCGGAGTGCATATCATGGCGATCGGTTGGGAAGAGATCGTTTCTGAAATTGTCAGGCGCGCGGGCTTTTCGCCCCGTCCTGCCCTGAATTGAATTGAGGTGCATGCATATGAAAGGTAAACTGAATCCAGATTTTAAAAAGCAAATAGCCGGCATACCGGATGGAGCAAACATTATGAGTTGTTACCTGTGCGGTACCTGCACGGCAGGATGTCCCGTCGCCGAGCTGGACCCGGCTTACAGCCCGCGTACCATTATGAGAATGGCGCTTGTGGGTATGAAGGAAGAACTGCTTACCCTGAAAGAGCTTTGGAAATGCAGCCAGTGCGGAAGATGCACTTCACACTGTCCGCAAAACGCGCGTCCTTCCGATGTGATCAAGACCATCCGCGAGATAGCGGCGGCGGAGGGCGCGGTCGCCGAGGATTCGGTCAAAAGGATCACTGAGCTCGAAAATGAAATAGGCAGGCTGCGGCTTGAAAAAGTCGAGGCACTGATAAAAGATATAGAAAAGTAGGTGATGGATAGAGTGAAAAAGCCAGTAATGGTCGTGGGCGGCGGTATCGGCGGTATTCAGGCGTCGCATGATCTGGCGGAGATGGGGATCCCTGTTTTTCTGGTTGAAAGTTCGCCTTCCATCGGAGGAAGGATGGCTCAGCTGGATAAAACCTTCCCGACAAATGACTGCTCCGCATGTATTCTAGCCCCCAAGGTAACCGAAACCTTCAATCATCCTCTGGTCAAGACAATGACCTGGAGCGAGGTTGTTGAAATAAAGGGCAAAGCGCCTGACTTCACCGCCGTTGTACGTCAAAAGGCGCGATACATCGATGTGGATAAATGCACGGGCTGCGAGGACTGTGTGAAGGTCTGCCCGGTCTCGGTAAAAAGTGAATTTGATATGGGCGTGGGAAACCGCAAGGCTACATTCAAGCCCTTTGCGCAGGCCGCGCCAAATAAGGTTACAATAGATAAAAAGGGCTCTTCGCCCTGTAAATTCCAATGCCCCGCGCATATCGACGCGCACGGCTATGTCGCCTTGACCGGCGAGGGCCGGTTTGAGGAAGCGCTGGACGCCGTCCGCCGCGTAACACCGTTTGCGGGCGTTCTCGGCAGAGTATGCTTCCATCCCTGCGAAACCAACTGCACAAGGCGTTTCGTTGACCAGCCTATCAGCATAGCCGGGCTGAAACGCTTTCTTGCGGACACGGATTTAAAAGGCGAAAAGAAAAAGATTGCGGTCAAGGCCGAGGCCAAAGGGACAAAGATCGCTATCGTCGGCGCGGGCCCCGCGGGCTTAAACTGCGCGTATGCTCTGGCCAGAGAAGGGTATAAGTGCACGGTATTTGAAAAGCTGCCCGTGGGCGGCGGAATGCTGAAGGTCGGCATCCCGGACTATCGTCTGGACAAGAGTGTTCTGGATTACGAAATATCTTTGATCGAAGATATGGGCGTTGAAATCCGGTACAATACCGCAATCGGCAAAGACTTTACGCTGGATGACCTCAGAGCGCAGGGATATAAGGCCATTTTCCTGGGCATCGGCGCACACACGGATTCGAAACTGGGCATTCCGGGCGAAGACAACGAAAATGTGATCCCGAGCGTTTATTTCCTCAGGGATGTAAACCTTGGCAATAAGCCGAAAATCGGCAAAAAAGTCATCGTCATCGGCGGCGGCAACGTTGCGATGGACTCCGCGCGCTCTGCCATAAGGCTTGGCAGCGAAGTGACCGTCGTCTACAGGCGCAGCAGGGAACAGATGCCCGCAAATGCGTGGGAAGTCGATGAAGCCGAGGAAGAGGGCGTGAAGTTCAGCTTTTTAACCTCACAGCTTGAGGTTTACAGCGAAAACGGAAAGCTCAAGGGCCTTAAATGCGGCAAAAACAAGCTCGGTGAGCCCGATAAGTCCGGCAGGCGCAGCCCGGTTGCGATTCCGGATTCCGATTTCATCATTGAAGCCGACACGATTATCGTCGCGGTCGGCCAGAAGGTCGAACAGGATCTTTTGGAAGCGGGTTTCGACGGCTTCAATAAATGGGGCAACATCGAAGCGAAGGATACAAGAACGGCAATTGAAGATGTGTTCGCAGGCGGCGACGCCGAAACCGGACCCTCTACTTTGGTTGCGGCCATTGCCGCCGGAAACAGAGCGGCAAAGGCGATCATCAATTATCTCGAGGGCAAAAACGAATCCATAGAGCCGTTTTTGCTGCCTCAGACGGATATTTCCAAGGTCGATATTGACGGGTACAAGCAAAAAGCACGCGCAAAGATGCCGACAATAGATATGGCGCGGCGCGTTGAAACATTCGACGAGGTGGAGCTCGGTTATGACGAGCAGACAGCCGTAGACGAAGCTAAACGATGCGTGGACTGCTCGATTTGCAGCGAATGCCTGGCCTGTGAAGAAGCGTGTAAAGCGGGAGCAGTCTGCCACAAGCAGAGCGACAAATATGTCGAGATACCCGTAAGCTCGATTATTATGTGCCCCGGCTACGACATGGTCGATAAAATTCCGCCCGAACTGGGCTATCAAAAGTACACCGACGTGGTTACATCCATGGAATACGAGCGGATTCTCTCCGCCTCCGGGCCGTGTTCGGGCCATGTGCAAAGATTAAGCGACGGAAGACCGCCGAAGCGCATCGCATTTATCCAGTGCGTCGGGTCGCGCGATTATCAGTGCGAGGCCGACTACTGTTCCTCCGTCTGCTGCATGTACGCGGTAAAGGAAGCGCAGATTACCAAGGAGCATCTGCCTTCTGTCGAGGAAATTCATATCTATTATATGGATATGCGCGCCTACGGAAAGGACTTTGACCGGTACATCCAGTCCGGAAAGGACAAATACGGCATCAAATTCATTCGAAGCCGGGCCAGCGGCGTGGAGCTTTTGGATGACGGTATGCTGAAGCTCAACAGCACGGCGCCAGACGGAACACAAGCCGAGGATGTCTATGACATCATTGTGCTTGCCACCGGCTTTAAAGCTAACCCGGAAACCGTTGAAATGTTCAATAAGGCCGGCATCAAGACCGACAGATACGGCTTTGTGCACTGCGATGATTTTACGGCACCGGATACATCGGTTGACGGCATCTTCGCCTGCGGCGCGGCATCAGGCCCGAAGGACATTCCGGAAACCGTCGCAGAAGCCAGCGCGGCCGCGGCCGCTGCGGCGAAAATCGCCAACACCGGCGAAATGAGCGAAGAGGATTTCGCCATGCACTTTGACGCGGGCGAGGAGGTTCCGATCAGGGACGTTTCAAACGAACCGATCAGGATGGGCGTTTTCGTCTGCCGATGCGGCGTCAATATCGGCGGTTATGTCGATGTTCCCGACGTCTGTGAATATGTCAGGACGCTGCCTTTCGTTGTACATGTGGAAGATTCGCTCTATACCTGCTCTGTCGACGCGCAAAAGAACATGATGGACCTGATTGAAGCGCACAATCTCAACCGCGTGGTTGTTGCCTCCTGTACGCCGAGGACACATGAGCCTCTGTTCCAGTCCGTTTTGAAGAAGACAGGCCTTAACCCCTATCTGTTCAATATGTCCAATATCCGGGACCAATGCTCCTGGGTACATATGGACGATAAAGAAGCGGCAACGAAAAAAGCCAAGGATCTTGTCCGGATGGCTGTCGGCAAGGGTCTGCTCGCTGTTGCGCTTCAGAGGAAAAAGATTCCCGTTGAGCATTCCGCAATGGTGCTCGGCGGCGGCGTCGCCGGCATGAGCGCGGCTCTGGCTATTGCCGATATGGGATTTAAAGCAATCCTTGTCGAGAGAAGCCCAAGGCTCGGCGGGAATGCGCTGGCATTAAACGAAACCTATCACGGACGCCCGTATAAAAGGCATATCGAAAAAATGGTCTCCGATGTGATGGGAAGCGAGCTGATCGAGGTTCATTTGAACACAACGGTCGGAAAGCTCGAGGGCTTTGTCGGCAACTTCAAGACGACACTGGTCAGCGATAATGTGCTCACGCCTGTAAGCCACGGCGCTGTTATCGTCGCCACCGGAGCAAATGAGCTCAAGCCCACAGAATATCTCTACGGACAAAATGAAAACGTGATCACGCAGCTGGAGCTTGACAAACGTCTGGCAAACGGCGATGCTTCTTTGAAGGATCTTAAAAATGTCGTGATGATCCAGTGCGTCGGCTCGCGTGAGGGCAAACGCAACTACTGCTCCCGTGTCTGCTGCAATCAGGCGCTCAGGAACGCACGCGCGCTCAGAAACCTCAATCCGGATATCAATGTTACTGTCCTTTACAGAGAAATACGTTCATACGGCATGCACGAACTCAATTACAGAAACGAAAGACAGCACGGCGTCAATTTTGTAAACTTTGATGTTGAACGCAAACCTGTTGTTTCTGACGAGGACGGACTGTCTGTCTCCGTGTTCAGCCCGGCAATCAACAGCGAGGTCAGCATGCCCGCCGATCTCGTGGTACTTGCCGCCTCCATCGCAGCCAATGCGGATGAAAACAAGGTAACCGCACAGCTGTTAAAGATCCCGCAGACGCAGGACGGCTTCTTCCTTGAAGCGCATGCGAAGCTGCGTCCGGTCGATTTTGCAACCGAGGGCGTTTATCTCTGCGGTCTTGCCCATTCGCCGAAGAACATGAAGGAATCCATGCTGCAGGGCAAATCGGCGGCCGGCAGAGCCGCAACGGTCATCTCCAAGGACTTCATCGAGACGGAAGGTACGATTGCGAGGGTCGACGGCTCTCTGTGCACCGCCTGCGGTACCTGCGAGGCCGTGTGCCCGTATGGAGCGATAGAGGTTCAGGATGTGCCTGTTCGCGGTGGTACGGTCAGACGCTCGGTTGTCAACGACGCTTTGTGCAAAGGCTGCGGTACCTGTGCTTCCGGATGCCGCTGCGGCGCAATTGATGTCGGCGGATTTGCCGACAGGCAGATCGTCAATGAGATTGAATATCTGATGAGAAAGTAGAAAGCAGGTGAGTATATTGAGTGAACGTGCGCAAGTTACTGATGCCGTAACGAAGGAATGGACCCCCAAAATAGTCGCATTTTTGTGCAACTGGTGCAGCTATGCGGGCGCGGACCTGGCCGGAACGAGCCGGATTCAATATCCGCCGAGCATCAGAGTTATCAGGGTGCCCTGCTCCGGCAGGGTCAACCCCCAGTATATTATTAAAGCGCTGTCAGACGGCGCCGACGGCGTCATGGTTTCAGGCTGCCACCCCGGAGACTGCCATTACCTGGAGGGCAATTATTACGCCCGCAGGCGTTTCTCGATCCTCAAAAGACTGCTCTCTCTGGCGGGCTTCCATCCCGACAGGGTGCAGTTCACATGGGTGTCGGCTTCAGAGGGCGCAAGATTTGCCGAAGTCGTTACAACGGTCACCGATAAAATCAAAGCGCTCGGACCAAGCAAACACGGCGGAAGGGATGGTCAGGCTCAATGATTGATTACGAAAAACAATCGCTTAAGCTGATTGAAACGGCGGAAAAGCTGTTGTCGGACAATACGGTGGACGTGGTTCTGGGTGTCAAAGACAACCCGGAAGTCGGCTGGCCGACGCCGTATTTCGCAAGAAAACCCGAAGACGCCAAAAAGCTTGTATGGACAGAAGACTGTCATGTTAATCTGGCAAATTATCTGACGGAAGTCAAAGGCAAAAAAGCCGCAATCGCAGCAAAGGCCTGTGATGTGCGCTCCATCATCAATTTGATTGCCGAAAACCAGCTCAGCCGCGGGGACATTACCATCATCGGCATGGAGTGCGCCGGTAAGATGCAGAACGAAAAGCTTGCTTCCGCCTGTGACGCCTGCCCCGCCTCCGTTCCGAATCTCTACGATATTGCCATCGCCGCCGACGGTTCGGAAACATACAAGAATCTGGAAATGCCCAATTCGAGCGAAAATGTGACCGAATGGGCGATTCATACGACCGTAGAGGAAAGACTTGACCGTTTCATGAAGGAAATCGACAAATGCATCCTTTGCTTCGCCTGCCGACAGGCCTGCCAGGGCTGCTATTGCGTGACCTGCTTTATCGACAGGAAGGCTACCCCCTGGGAACAGGTCGATGCCGATACCGCAACGAAAATGGCCTTTCATTTAACCCGCGCGATGCATCTGGCCGGTCGCTGCACGGACTGCGGCGCCTGCGAGAAAGTCTGTCCTTCCGGCGTCAACCTGAAGTATCTCTTTAAAGGTTTAAGTGAATTCGTCGAAGAAACCTATGATTTCAAGGCCGGTATGGACCCCGAGGCGACGCCTGTCCTGGACCGGTATTCGTCCGATGACAAACAGGTCGCATTCTTGGGAGGTGACAGCATTGTCGGCATATAAATTGGATATTGCCCGTGTAAAAGCCGCTTTGGAAAAGCTGATGGAGAAATATACCGTAATTGCTCCCGTTATGAACGGAGACAGGCTGGATTATGCCGAGGTCACCGAGGTTAACGATGTGATTCTGGACAATCAGCTTCCGTATAAATCTCCGAAGGAAATGGTTTTTCCGAGGGTGGAGAAGGTCATGCGCTTCCTGGAAGGAAAAGTCGAGGAAGCCCAAGACATAAAACCCGTGCTGCTTGTCGGGGCGAAGCCCTGCGATGTCGCGGCGATGAGGATCTTCGATGATATCTTCACCGGCGACAAGGGAAAATTCCAGGATCCGTTTTACTTAAACAGGCGCAACAGCCTGACAATCATCGGTCTCGGCTGCACGGATTATAAAAACGGCTGCTTTTGCAACATCAGAGGCACCGATCTCAGCTTCGCGCCCGATTGTGACGGCTTTTTGAACATGGTCGGCGACAGCTTCATTTATCAGCCGCTGACCGACAAGGGTAAAGACATATTCACGGGCGAAGAGACCGAACCTGTAAAACGCGCCGATAAACACGAAGAAGAGCTGGTGCTCAACGCAAAGGAATCCGAGGTTTTTACAACGATGCCCTGGGAAGCTTATGCGGAGGGCTGTATCGGCTGCGGAACCTGCACCTATCTGTGCCCGACCTGTCACTGCTTTAACCTCAGAGATGCCGAGGATAAAGGCGTTGTCACCAGAACCCGAGTCTGGGACAGCTGCATGTATCCAAAGTTCACGCTCCACGCCGGCGGTCACAACCCGAGGACGAAGAAATCCGAGCGGTTCCGTCAGCGCGTGCTGCATAAATACCTATACATCCCCGAAAACTACGACCATACAGCCTGCACGGGCTGCGGACGCTGTATACGCGCCTGCCCGGGCGGCCTGAACATCATGAACACCGTGACTGATATCAAAAAGCGCTTAGAGGAGGCAAAGAAATGAGTATGAATAATCCTTATATTCCGTCTCGCGCTACGATTATGCAGGTGATTCAGGAGACAGTGTCCGACACACAGGATGTCAAGACCTATAAGCTGAAGCTGGACGAACCCTTCGATTACCGGCCCGGCCAGTTTGTGGAGTTCAGCATCGCCGGGATCGGCGAGTGTACATTCGGATTTGCTTCAAGCCCGCTTATCAAGGATTACCTTGAGTTGACAGTAAAACGCACGGGCTATGTAACCGAGAACATCCACATGCTCAGCGAAGGCTCGACTGTCTGGATAAGAGGACCTTTCGGCAACACCTTTCCGCTGGAAAAGCTGGAGGGCAACGATCTGTTTTATGTCGCAGGCGGTCTAGGACTCGCACCTCTGCGTCCGATGATCGATTATATCTTTGATCCCATGTATCGCGGTAAATACGGGAAAATCAACATGCTGATGGCGGCGAGAACACCCGGCGATTTTATCTTCGCCTACGATTTCGATAAATGGGCCGCCATGCCGGACACGACATTTTATCAGACGATAGACAATCCCATGGAAGGCTGGGATAAGCTCGTCGGTTTCCCGCATACGCTGATCGATCAGATTCCATTCGACATGGAAAAAACCGTGGCCGTCCTCTGCGGACCCCCGGTGATGATCAAGGCGCTTTCCAACGCGTTTGTCCAGCTGGGCATGTCTCCGGAGCGCATTTATACCACGCTTGAAATGCGCATGACCTGCGGCGTCGGCAAATGCGGCAAATGCAATATCGGGCATAAGTACGTTTGTATTGACGGACCCGTCTTTTCCATGGCGGAGCTGGGAAACATGCCCAACGAATATTAAGCGCATATCATGCGTGGTTTAACGAATGCTCCGTTGATGCTTCATGGCTTATGGAGCATTCGTTTCGCAAATAGATAAGGAGGTTACCCATTATGTCATTCATGAAAAAAAGCTGCGAAGCCTTTGTAACTGAGCTGGCCGGAAAGGCCGCCGTACCGGGCGGCGGAGGTGCTTCCGCTCTGGTGGGCGCCGTAGGCTGCGCGCTCGGCAACATGGTAGGCTCTTTGACTGTCGGCAAGAAAAAATACGCCGATGTCGAAGCGGAAATGATTGAGCTGATGAAAAAGGCCGAGGTTGTATGGCGCGAGCTCCTTTCCCTGATTCAAAAGGACGCTGACGTTTTCGAGCCTCTTTCCAAGGCGTACGGGCTGCCGAAGAGCACGGAAGAGGAAAAGGCCGAAAAGGAAAGAATCATGTCCATATGCCTGAAAGATGCCTGTTCGGTACCGATGGACATCATGAGAAAGTGCTGCGAGGCGATTGATATCATCGAAACCTTTGCGGAAAAAGGCAGTACGCTCGCCATCAGCGATGCCGGTGTCGGTGTGGCATTCTGCAAGGCAGCGCTTCAAGGCGCGAGCCTGAATGTCTTTATCAACACCAAGGCGATGACCGACAGGCCCTACGCCGAGCAGCTCAACAAAGAAGCGTTCGACATGCTCGATAAATACACGGCTCTGGCCGATAAGATTTATACAAGCGTTTTCAACAGACTGAAATAATTGCCGAAAGGAGGCGCAATCAAAATGGCTGAAATATTAAGAGGTAAGGCTGTCGTCGCGGCGCTGAAGGAGAAAATGATATCCGATGTGGAGGCGCTGAAAGCAAAAGGCATTATCCCGACGCTGGCAATCGTACGCGTAGGTGAAAGGGGAGACGATATCGCATACGAAAAAGGCGCAACAACCCGATGCAAAGGCGTTGGCGTAGAGGTAAAAAACTTCATCCTCCCCGAAGATGCCGACCAAAATGACCTCCTCCAAGTAATCGATCAGATCAACAACGATAAGAAGATTCACGGCTGCCTGCTGTTCAGACCCCTGCCGAAGCACATAGACGACGACACGGTAAGGCGCGCGCTGAACCCCGAAAAGGATGTTGACGGCATAACCGATATTTCGATGGCCGGTGTGTACAGCGGAAGCGACGTGGGTTATCCGCCGTGTACGCCGACGGCCTGCATGGAAATTCTCGAATTTTACGGTATTGACGTAAAGGGTAAAAATGTTGTAGTCGTTGGCCGCAGCCTGGTTGTCGGTAAGCCCGCTGCCATGATGCTGATCAAAAAACACGCGACCGTAACGGTCTGCCATACCAGAACAGTCGATATGCCAAGCATTTGCAGGAATGCAGATATCATCATTGCTTCCGCAGGCAAGGCGTCCGTTATCGATGAGAGTTACTTAAGTCCCGGCCAGATTGTTATCGATGTGGGCATTAATGTCGATGATGAAGGCAATATGACAGGTGATGTCGACTTTAACGCGGCCGAACAGATTGTCGCGGGCATAACGCCTGTACCGGGCGGAGTCGGCACGGTAACCACAAGCGTTTTGGTAAAGCATGTGATAGAAGTCGCGAAAAAACAGTAAATATCAAAAATATGATGCACAAAAACCCATAAAAGGTGTTGTTATCATAAAATTTATTTGATATAATAGACCGCGAGAGGAGTGAGACATATAACAGTCAATATACAAGATGAGTTAAAAATCATCGGTACATATAAGCCGATGCCAAGGCCGGGATTCAGTTTTCCCGGATCACCGAAGTACAATACTCCGATAACACCGAAGGAGAATACCTTCAGGTTTTTAAAGGGAGAAGGTTTATGGGCGCCCAGCGGGGCGGATTTTGTAACGCTATGTCCGAAAATCATACCTGATAATATAGCCAGAGCTTTTGTGATTGATGCAGAGCCGTTTAACAACGCAGACAATGGCGGCGGTCTCGATATGTTCGGTGTGGAATGGGAGTACGTCCCACAGGCAGGGGGTTCTATGGTCAGGCCCGGCTCCCCGCTTAAAATACCCGACATTCTGCAATGGGAGAAGTATATCACTTTCCCGAATCTCGATGATTATGACTGGGCGGAAAGTGCGAAGATTAACGCCCCCTATATCGCAGACGGCAGAATAACCATGATTTGGATCTTAAACGGTCTTTTTGAAAGACTGATCTCTTTTGTGGAATTTGAAAACGCCGCGCTGGCGCTCATTGATGACGAGGAAAAAGAAGCTGTGCACAGACTTTTTGATAAGCTGTGCGATTTCTATGATGATTACATAACAAGGCTGCATAAATATTATCAAGCGGACGCAATCTATTTTCATGACGACTGGGGTTCCCAGCGTGCTCCTTTCTTTTCTTTGGGTACCGTGCGCGAGATGCTTGTTCCTTATTTAAAACGTGTATGCGACAGTGCGCACAAAAACAATATGTTTGTCGATTTCCACTCATGCGGAAAAATTGAACCGCTCGTTCCCGCCATGATCGAAGCCGGTGTGGACGTATGGTCCGGTCAACCCATGAACGACAGACTTCAGGTCCTCAAGCAATATGGTGACAAGATTAAACTCAATTTTGGTCCAACGGCTATGTTCGGTGCAACGGAGGATCAGGTTGTAGCCGAAACCAGTGCCTTTTTAGAAGAATATGGACCATATATCAGAAGCATAACGGTTTCTACAGGCTTTGGCGGCGGCGGAAAAATGTATGAGATGGTTTATGCCTATTCCCGTGAGGCATTTTCCAAATAAACGACAAATAATCTTTTGTGAGAGGTATTTTAGCAAATGATAATTATCGGCGAAAAAATCAACGGCTCCATTCCTTCCATGGGAAGGGCTATAGCCGCCAAAGATGAAGATCATATCCGCAATATGGCTATAAAGCAAGCCGAAGCCGGATCCGATTTCATCGATGTTTGCGCATCCGTTCCCCCCGAAGTTGAGCATGACACATTGAAGTGGATGCTCGATCTGGTACAGAACGCGGTTGATACGCCGCTATCGGTGGATAGCCCCAACCCCGAGCTTATAGTACAGATGCTTCCTTTTGTCAAAAAGCCCGGCTTGATCAATTCCGTTTCAATGGAAGGCAATAAGGTCGATATCGTATTCCCGGCGATTGCCGACACAAAATGGGAATGCGTAGCGCTTTTGTGTGACGATTCGGGAATCCCGCAGACGGCTGAAAAGCGTCTTCAGGTTTTTGATGCGCTGATGGCAAAGGCGAAACAGTACGGCATTGACCCAAGCAGGCTTCACATCGATCCTCTGGTTGAGATGCTCTGCACATCGGAAGACGGTGTGAATATGGTTATCGATGTCATCAAGGAAATCAAGAAAAGATATCCCACGATCCATGTAACCGGTGCAATCAGCAATGTTTCATTTAACCTTCCCCTGCGGAAGATCATCAATCAGGCATTTGCCGTGCTGGCTATTAACGCCGGTATGGACAGTGCGATATTCGACCCGCTGGACAAATCTTTGCTGGGTATGATCTATGCAACCGAAGCCCTTCTCGGAGAAGACGATTATTGTATCGAATACATTACCGCGTACAGAGAAGAGCGTATCGGTATTCCGAAAAAGTAACCCATTGTTTCATTAAATTACTATATTTTCAGGAGGAATCATTATGTCTAAAGTTCAGGAAATTGCTGCAGCAGTTGAAAACGGTAAGGTCAAAATCGTGGCCGGACTCGTTGAAGAAGCTCTCGCCGAAGGTGTCAGCCCCTCAGAAATTCTCAATGTCGGAATGATCGATGCGATGTCGTCTGTCGGTGAGAAATTTAAGAACAACGAAATCTTTGTTCCTGAGATGCTGATCGCTGCCCGTGCAATGAAAAAGGGCATTGAAGTTCTTACCCCGAAACTGAAGGCGGAGGGCGCAGAACCCATCGGCAAACTGATTATCGGCACTGTCGCCGGAGACCTCCATGACATCGGCAAGAATCTTGTTGCTATGATGATCGAAGGCGCCGGATTTGAAGTAATCGACCTCGGTGTCGACGTACCTGCCGACAAGTTCATTGAAGCAATGAAAGAAAACCCGGACGTCAAGGTTGTGGCTCTTTCCGCCCTGTTAACCACGACAATGCCCGCTCTGAAGGATACTGTTGACGCAATCGTAACTTCCGGGCTCAGAGACACAGTCAAGATCATGATCGGCGGCGCGCCTGTAACACAGGCATTCGCTGACGAGATCGGAGCTGACGGATATTCCGAAGACGCTGCTTCCGCGGCTGTCCTTGCCAAGAGTCTTCTGTAAACCATTTTCATAACAAGCAAAAAGCCGAGGCGCATTGAACAGATATTCATGCACCTTGGCTTTTTATACCATATGAAAGTGTTGCTTTTGCTCTTTAGCATTAGAAATAATACGGTTTATCCATCGTTTTACCTGTTGCGGCCGTTTGTGTTTAATGATAAAATGAAGTCAGCAAAGGGGTTAAGGGAGGTCAGCGTGAAAAAAAACAAAACAGCAATTCCGCTGCGCTGGGTACTTCCATCCGTTTTTGATTTATTTGTGTCCGAAGGGAATGGAGGTTAGTATGAACTATAAGCTGAAACGCAGCGTTGTTGCTTTGTTGATGGCGGCAATGACACTGTTCTTCTCAAGCTGCTTTACCATTACAAAGCTGCCCGTGACCACAAGCAGCAATCACAGTAACACACCGCCGTATTCCTCGCCTCCGCCGATTACGGCTGAGGTTACGCAATCACCAGTGCTGTTATCCGAAGATCGCGAGCCTTTCACACAGATACTGGGAAACGGGCAGGACAGTATTACGATCATGCTCTATCTATGCGGAAGCGATTTAGAAAGCTCCTACGGCTGCGCGACCGCAGACCTCTATGAGATATTGGCTGCCGATCTCGGTCCGAATGTAAATGTCATCATTGAGACCGGAGGCGCAGTACAGTGGCAGAACAACACCATCAGCAACACGACTAATCAAAGATACCGAGTTGATTCCGCCGGCATGTTTTTGATTGAAGATAATATGGGCCAGAAGGATATGACCTCTCCGGATACCCTGGGCGATTTTATCAGGTTTTGCAGAACGAATTATCCCGCCAACAGAAACATTTTGATTTTATGGGATCATGGCGGCGGCAGCGTCAGCGGATACGGGTATGATGAAATATTTGATTATTACGACGGAGACTCGATGACGCTGGATGAATTACAGTACGCTCTTGAACTCGGCGGCGCGACATTTGAAATCATCGGTTTCGATGCATGCCTGATGTCAACGGTGGAAACCGGATATGTACTTAAAGATTTTTCCGACTACATGATCGCCTCGCAAAAGCTTGAACCCGGTTCCGGCTGGTACTATACGGACTGGCTGACCACCATAGGTCAAAATCCATCTATTTCCAGCTATGATCTGGCTGCCGTCCTGATTGACGATTATGTTGAAAACGCGTCTTACGAGAGTTATACCATGGAAGCGACACTGGCTTTTGTCGACCTGATGAAAATGGACAAACTGTATGCCTCGATGCTGGCCTATTTTTCGGCCGCCAACAAAATGGTTGCAGACGGCAATTTTGCGGATGTATCCCGCGCAAGAGCCGGTTCATCGGGCAGCTCCGGTTCGCGTGCTCTGGAAACCGATTATGACCATGTTGATTTGATAGCTCTTGCCCAGAACCTGACAAACAGCGAATCTGAGGATCTGATACAGGCAGTCAGGGAAGCCATAGTTTATTTCGGATACGGAAATACTTCCGATGTCAACGGTCTGACCATCTACTTTCCATATACGGATTTAAGCTATTTTGACTCGGTCGTTAACATGTATTACAGCATTGGCATGGATGACGAGTACATACAGTTTTTAACAAGCTTTATATCGGTTATGCTTGGCGGACAGACGGGAAACTCCACACAAAACGCGCCTACTCAAGACAGTTATGAGACAGACCTGCAAGAGTGGAGTACCTATGACTGGTATAACGATGAGCTGGTGGATTCCTACGAATATTATTATCAAGAAACAGTCGGAGACTATTACGATCTTCTGGTTACAGAAAAAAACGGAGGCTATGTGCTGTCGCTGACCGACGCGGAATGGGATATCATTGTCGGAATTGAGCTTCAAGCCTATTTGGATGACGGATACGGATATATCGATCTCGGAAGCGATAATGTTTATGAGTTTGATGAGGACGGCGACCTCATGATCACGTTTGATAATACCTGGGTCTCCGTAGACGGACAGACGGTTTCGTTTTATGCTGAAGAAGAAGTCATCACGGAGGACGGTTTCTGGTACACCTACGGCGCAGCCCCGGCTTACCTTAACGGTGAACTGGTGGATATTATCATCATGTGGGATGACTACGATCCATATGGCTATATAGCCGGCGCCCGATATTACTATCAAGGCGCGATATCACAAAAAGGCTATGTACCGCTCGCGGACGGAGATATAATAGAGTTTATTTGCGATTATTACAATTACGATTACACCTACGATGATTGGTATGTATTCAATGATCCTGTCACCGTTTATGGGTATCCGTCAATCAGCTACGAAGACATCGGTTATGGGGACTGTCTGGTTTATTACATGCTGACCGATATTTACGGGAACCGTTACTGGACAGAGCAAGTTCTGTTTTACGATTGAGTTGCCATATGCGGCGCGGCCTGTTCACGCTTGCCTATTAAGCGCATTAAAAGCCCGGGATAGAACCGTCCCGGGCTTTTTACCATGTTCGCCGTTATCGCTGGCTGCCTATAAAAAATAATGCTAACGTACCGGGCCCCGAGTGAGAGCCGATGACCGGTCCGACATAGTTGATTATTATATCCGCGACGGAAAATTTCGATCTGATCATTGCGACCAGCTCGTTTGCTCTGTCAATACAGTCGCCGTGACTGATGAAAATCGTCTGCTCTTCGGGATCCGTTACGGTCTGGGCCATCTTTTCCAACAGTGCCTTTAACGCGTTTCCGGTTCCGCGCGCTTTTGAAACGGAGATAAGCTTCCCTTCGTTATTGACATGTAAAACAGGCTTTATGTTCAGCATGGAACCCAGAACAGCTGATGTTCTCGATACCCTTCCGCCGCTGTGCAGATGAAACAGGTCGTCTACCGTAAACCAGTGGCAGATTTTCAGCTTCGTTTTTTCGGTAAAGTCATGAACCTCATCCACGGTTTTGCCCTTATTCTTTTCCTGAACCGCAAGGTAAACGAGAAGGCCAAGTCCAAGCGAAGCGCATAATGAGTCCACAACAAGGATTTTGCGTTCGGGGTACTTTTCCCGCAATTCGGTGCATGCCATAACGGAGGCGTTGTATGTGGCGCTCAAAGCGGAGGAAAATGCCAGATAGATCAAGTCTTTTCCCGAAGCGAGAACCGGCTCCATATATGAGATGAAAGCTGTCGTATTGACTGCCGAAGTCGAGCTTTTTCTTTCCTTACGAAGAAGATCATAAAACGCGGAAAATGAAATATCTCTTTCGTCAGGAAAATTGTAATACTCTTTGCCTCCGATTGTAAGTGAAAGAGGTACGATAAGCAAGTCAAGCTCTTTTACCAGATCGGCTGTTAAATCACTGCAGGAATCAGACATTATGACATAATCGGTACTCGGCAAATCAGTTCATCTCCTTAACGGATAAAAGTGGTGTTATTATATCCTTTGCATACATAAAAGTCAAACAAATTAACGGTATTATCGGCCTAAAGTGTGCATTTTCATGCGCCAGGATTGAATTTTTACATGATATCGATTATAATCAAAATCCAGAGTTAAGCAGGGAGGGCTTTATGACATTTTTAGAATTAAAGGAAAAAGCGTTAAATTTGCCGATGAAGCCCGGCGTGTATATCATGATGGACAAGTCCGGCGAGGTGATCTATGTCGGAAAGGCAAAACTCTTGAAAAATCGCGTTACCGGTTATTTCAGGGAAAACGGACACGATCCTAAAACAATGGTCATGGTTTCGAAAATTCATGACTTCGATATTATTGTCGCAAAGACCGAATTTGACGCACTGGTGACCGAAAACTCGCTGATAAAAAACCACAAACCCCGGTATAATATCCGCTTGAAGGATGATAAAGGCTTTCCGTATGCCCGCCTCAATTTGAAGGATGATTACCCGCGGTTTACAGTCGTTTCAAAACCACAAAACGATGGTGCGAAATACCTTGGGCCGTACAACAGCAGAACGATTCTGGGCGATGCGCTTGCGGCGATCATCAGAGCGTTCAAGCTTCCTACCTGCTCCAGAAAATTTCCGGCGGACATCAATCGGGAAAGGCCGTGTCTGAATTTTCATATGAGCATCTGTTCAGGTTACTGCCGGGGTAATCCCGATGCCGGAGAATACCGGAAAATGATTGAAGAGGCCATTATGGTGCTCGAGGGCAGAAGTGAAGAACTGCGTACGCAGCTTCAACTTACCATGGAGCAGGCGGCAGAGAATCTTCAGTTTGAAAAAGCGGCCGAAATAAGAGACAGGCTCAAGACCCTGTCCGTGCTTGAGACGAAACAGCTTGCCGTATCCGCCTCAATGATTGATACCGATGTGGTCGGATATCACCAAGGTACGGTAAAAAGCTGCTTTGTTGTTCTGCATTATATCGGTGGTAAGCTGCTCGGAAAGAATTACGAGATTTTTGAGACACCCGTTGAGGACAGCGCCGAAGCGGTATCCGCTTTGCTGCGACAGTATTATTTGCATAGGGGTACGTGTCCGAAAAACATTTTGCTACCGATGGAAATACCGGATATCGAGCCGCTTGAACAGCTTTTGACGGAGACATATGCAAAGCGCGTTTTCATAACGGTACCGCAGAAAGGCGAAAAACAGAAGCTCGTTTCCCTGGCTAACATGAATGCGGTGGAAGAAACCGAAAGGGTAACCGAAAAAGAAGAGAAAATACTAAAGACGCTGGAATGGCTGCATAAAGCGCTGGGGCTCCCGAAGCTTCCCAGAAGGATCGAAGCTTATGATATTTCCAATACGGGAGACTCGGACATCGTCGGTTCTATGACTGTGTTTGAAAACGCCAGGCCCTTAAAGCGCGACTACAGACGATTTAAAATAAAAACCCTGGATAATCAAGACGACTACCACAGCATGCAGGAAGTACTGACGCGCAGGTTTACGCATTTTACGGAGGGGGACGGGAAATTTAACACGCTTCCGGATCTTTTGCTTGTCGACGGCGGCGCCGCACACGCGGCCATGGCAAGAGACCTTCAGGTTTTAATGATGCTCACCGTACCCGTTTTCGGCATGGTAAAGGACGATAAGCATAAAACAAGAGCGCTGGTCTCTCCGGACGGAAAAGAAATCGGTATCACAGCAAATCCCGCGGTTTTTTCTCTGATCGGAAAAATTCAGGAAGAAACGCATCGTTTCGCGGTGGAATATCATAGGAAGCTAAGATCCAAGACCACTCGCGGTTCCGCCCTCGACGGTATAAAAGGTATAGGCGAAAGCCGTCGCAATGCGCTGTTGAAAAAATTCAAAAGTATCAAAGCGATTGAAAATGCCTCTTTAGAAGAGATTAATGCCGTCGTTCCAAGAAATGCCGCAGAAGCCGTTTTTGCGTATTTTCATCCGGAAACGGCTTCGGACAAGTAAGTGCTTGACCATCCGCAAGATAAACCAAAGGGGATACTCATATGCGTGTGATTACGGGTATAGCAAGAGGAAAGAAGCTGAAACAGCCGGCGAATGATAAGATCAGACCGACGACCGATATGGTAAAAGAATCGATCTTCAACATTATCCAGTATGATATTGAAGGAAGAGATGTGCTGGATTTGTTCGGCGGAACCGGTCAGTTGGCCATAGAAGCCGTGAGCAGAGGGGCTAAAAGCGCTGTTATTGTTGACAATAGCGGTGAAGCCGGGAAAATCATCAGGAATAATATCGCAATAACCGGTTTAAAGGGTATTCGGTATGTATGTGCCGATGCGCTGAACTATTTGGAGGGGCCGGAAAAATATGACCTGGTTTTCCTGGATCCGCCCTATTATTCGACATTTTTGGAAAGCAGTCTGCAAAAAATAGTTGAGTTTGACAAAATGAATGTTGGTGGTATAATAATTTGTGAAAGTTTAACCGGGGAAGAACCCGGCGAGCTTATCTTACCGTATCAAAAGCTGAAAACATACAGATACGGACAGGTCGGGATAACGCTGTTTACACGCAGGGACGGCCGGTCCACCCCGTCTGAAGCAGACGGAAGAGCAACATGCCTTTAACCCGTGTTTTAGCATGTTACTTGATATGCGTTTATCATAAGCGCTATTTTATCGCAGATTCGCTGCGCAGTGGAGGGTTACCGTGAAGATAGCAATATATCCCGGCAGTTTTGATCCCATTACGCTCGGCCATCTCAACTTGATCAAACGTGCTTCAAATACGTTTGATCATGTTATCGTAGCCATTATGGTTAATTCAAATAAAAAACCTCTTTTCACATTTGAGGAAAGGCTCAGGCAAGTCAAAACCGTCGTTGCGAAATTTCCAAATGTCGAAGTTGATTCATTTGCGGGCCTTGTCGCGGAATATGCAAAATCAAAAAGCGCCTGTGTGGTTGTTCGCGGACTTCGTGCAATGTCCGATTTCGAACGGGAATGCCAAATGGCGCTTATCAACAAAAAAATTAATCCCGATCTGGAGACATTCTTTCTTGCTGCCGACGAAAAGTACATGTATCTAAGCTCAAGCGCGGTAAAGGAACTGGCAAGATTCGGAGCCAGTTTGTTAGACTTTGCTCCCCGCGAAATATCAGACGAGATCCATGAAAAAGTAAAAAACGAGCAGGAGGTAACACGACATGGCCAGCGGAGTCAATGAATTGATAGAAATGCTATATAATATGGTATCCGACGCATGGGGACTTCCTTTGGGCGCTGAAAAATGCGTAATCGAAAGAGACAAGGTATTGGATCTTCTTGATGAAATAAAAGCCCAGCTTCCGACAGAACTTGCAGAAGCTAAAAGGCTTGTAAACGCTCGCGCGGAATTTATCGCAAATGCGAAAAGGGAAGCGGATACGATTAAAAAAGCAGCGGAGGAACATGCCCGGCGGCTTGTGGAAGAACAAGCCATCATCAGAACAGCAAAAGCGAAAGGCAATGAGATCATAACCATTGCCGAAACAAAGTCCGTGGAGCTAAAAAAAGCTGCGAATGAATATGCCGATGATGCGCTGAGAAGAACCGAAAGTGCGATTGCTGAAGCGCTCGATGAGGTGCGCCAATCCAGAATACGCTTCCGGTCCGTATCGTCCGCACCGGTTCACACGGGGGAACACGAATAGCTTTTAGCCGAAGAAAAAGCGATACTAAAAGGATAATGCATAGCTTTACATTAATATGCTCCCTTCAAAGAAGACAGATGAAATAGCAAAACATCTGAAAACTTTGAGGAGAGCATATTATTGTTTTGTGTCTCAGTGCATGGGATAAGCAGTTGAAGCTATCCGGATACTCTGATCTTCTTGAGCTTTGCAAAACGCGGAAGTGAACTGCAAAGAGCCTTATCCGGCTCGCCCTGAATTAACGGAAGGGCATAGTCGATGAATGCCTGCGTTACGCCGTTACCATTTTCGTTAATCCATTCAAGCGGGACCTTCTTTTCGTGGTTAGCGGCATCTTCCAATGGAATCAGAATCGTGCGAAAGGCATATTTGCCATCTATATCTTCTCTTTTGAACGCGACCATTTTTCCGGTTTGTCCGGATACAGCAGCTTCAACGGCAGCTTTTCCGGCCTCAAAGGCTTCCGTAATATCCGTCTGGGACGCGATATGGGCTGCGCAACGCTGCAGCAAACTCAGTTCAATCCCGCGGACCTTCGCTCCGGTTCTTTCCTTAACAACCTCCGCCAGCGCAGCGGCAAGCCCACCCAACTGCATATGCCCAAACGAATCGACCCTGTTGTTCTTTTTTGCTCCGTATTCAGATATAAAGACCCCGTCTTTATCCTTAATCCCCTCGGATACGACGGCTAACACTTTTCCGTTTTGCCGGTAAAGACGTTCACAATCCAAAAGAAACGTGTCCAGATTAAAGCTGACTTCGGGAAGGTACACAAGGTCCGGACCCGAGCCAAATGCGGCGGCAATACCGGCGCTTCCGGCGAGCCAACCCGCGTGCCGGCCCATGGTCTCAACAATCGTGATGGTTCCGATATCGTAGACTGTGGAATCCTTGTAGATTTCCATCAGAGAAGTAGCAATATATTTAGCCGCGCTCCCGAATCCCGGACAGTGGTCGGTGCCTGCCAGGTCATTGTCGATGGTCTTCGGAATTCCGATTACCCTGCAATCATAGCCCGATTTGGACATAAAACGGCTGATTTTTGAGCAGGTGTCCATTGAGTCGTTTCCGCCGTTATAAAAGAAATAACGCACATCATATTTTTGAAATATTTCAAGGATTTTTCTGTATTCGCTGTCATTTTGCTCGGGATCTTTAAGCTTATACCGGCAGGAACCCAGTTCGCTCGAGGGCGTATTGAGCAAAAGCGCAAGTTCCTCAGGGTCTTCTTCACCCATGTCATAAAGAATATCGTTTAAGACGCCGACGATTCCGTGTGCAGCGCCCAGAACCCTCGTGATGTTTGGGCTCTCCAACGCAGTTTTTATCGCACCGTACGCGCTGGCATTGATGACTGCCGTAGGCCCGCCCGACTGGCCGATGATACACGTGCCTTTCAGGTTATTCATTTCGTCATTCTCCTTTTGCATTTCTCGGTTTATCGCTTAAGGTATTATAGCATAGACCGCCTCTATTTCAATTCTTGTCAGGTGATATTTAACTTTTATTTTGCCGGTTTGAGTGTTATACTATTGCTCACAGGGTATTGTGTCGTATTTCGGCTCCGCTTTAATGCCTATTTGCCGGCTTAACGAAAGCAGCAACACCTTGTATTTCATCTAAGCTGCGCGTGTTACGCAGCGAAAGGAGCAAACATGCCAATCGTAACATCCACGGAAATGTTTAAGAAAGCATACGAAGGAGGCTATGCCATCGGTGCCTTCAATGTAAACAATATGGAAATCATTCAAGGCATTACCGAAGCAGCCGCGGAAACGAAATCCCCCTTGATCCTTCAGGTATCCGCAGGCGCGCGAAAATACGCAAAGCACGTTTATCTGATGAAACTCATTGAAGCGGCCGAATCAGACACCGGCCTTCCGATCTGCATCCATCTGGATCACGGAGAAACTTTTGAGGTCTGCAAGGCCTGCGTAGACGGCGGATTTACATCGGTTATGATCGACGGATCAAAGCATTCTTTTGAAGACAATATCAAGCTGACCAGACAGGTTGTGGAATATGCGCACGCACATGGCGTTGTGGTAGAAGGTGAGCTCGGAAGGCTATCCGGTGTTGAGGATGATATCAATGTTGCCGCTGAAGACTCATCTTATACAAATCCTGAAGAAGTTGAAGAATTTGTCCGGTCGACTTCGGTGGATTCTCTTGCAATCGCCATCGGAACAAGCCATGGTGCATACAAATTTAAGCCGGGACAAAAACCGCAGCTTAGGTTTGACATTCTTGAGGAAATTTCCCGTCGTCTGCCGGGTTTCCCGATTGTTCTGCATGGCGCGTCTTCCGTTGTCCCGGAATATGTTCAGATGATCAACGATAACGGCGGAAACATGCCCGATGCGATTGGGGTTCCCGAAGACATGCTGAGAAAAGCCGCGTCCATGGCGGTATGTAAGATCAATATTGATTCGGATCTCCGCCTTGCGATGACCGGAACGATCAGGCGATATCTTTCAGAAAACCCGTCCCATTTCGATCCTCGTCAATATTTGTCTCCGGCCAGGCAAAACATCAAAGAGCTCGTCCGGCATAAACTGATTCATGTTCTCGGCTGCGTTGACAAGATATAGTACCTGTGTTCCGGGTTCTTCGGTATGACGGAACATAAAGCTAAGGCCATTCGTCATATGATTACCATAAAGGAGAGGACAGATATATATGATAAAGGGTAAGCTTCTCATCCTGCTTCTGATTGTTTTGCTTCTTTTCACAGCTGTGGCCGGCTGCAGTTCCCAATACACCTCCGATAATC
>JAAYJC010000041.1 GCA_012523085.1 Clostridiales bacterium | reverse complement strand
GGCAATGATATGAAAAGTCCTTCTTTTTGCATCTGAGAAGCCGGGTTTCCGGTTTTAAAAGACGGGTGAAGAATAAGGAGCAAGGAGGGTGACATGGATATCATTAATAAACCTGTTTCACACAAAACGTTCGGAAAAGGCAAAATATGCGATATTACCGATCAGGTCGTTACCGTTCACTTTGCGAACCAGGAAAAGAAATTTGTCTTTCCCGACGCATTTAGAGAGCATTTGATTTTATCTGATGCCGGCAGCAGAAAATATGTGGAGAAAGTGATTTCGGAAATTGACAAAGCCAAGCAGAAGAGGTTTCAAAAGGAGATTCTGGAAGCTGAGCACAAAAGGATGCTTAAAAGCCTGCCGCTGAGCGATAATGCGCAGGCCGCTTTCGGCTGCATCCACAATGACGCGCAAAAGGTGATCGAGGAACGATGTGTTTTTACCGGATGCTACCGCTCGGGAAAAAACATCGGACAGCCTCGCGTTGCCTCAAAGCTGTACCCGAACTCTGTCTGCCTGCTGACCGCGCGCTCTAAAAAGGAGCCTGAATCAAGCCGGTACATATGGGGCGCGTTCATGGTGAGGGACGATTTCGAGGGCGCAAAGTGCCAGGACGGGATAATACGCGCGCATGATAAGTATCAGATCTTCCTGTCAGAACAGGAAGCCAGGACTCTTTTGTTCTGGACAAATTTCGAGCCGTCAAGCAACAATGCCGAAAGAAAATGGGGCTCGGTCGAATTCAAGTATTTCCCCAACACGACAATGGCGCGTATCCTTTGTGACATTTATCTGCTCAAGCAAAATACGGATCAAAAGAAACTGTGCGAGCAATTCATCAACTATTTCTGCGAACTGAACAAAATCGACAAGAAACTGCTGATTCTATCTCATCAGAAGGACTAGAATACGCGATATGTTCGACAGGAAAAAAACGAATGAACCAGGAGGCAATTTATGTTTTTATTGCAAGCGGAATCGAGAGAGAAAGACACAAAGGCAAAGCAAATCAGAAAGCGGGGGTTTGTTCCGGGCTGTTTGTACGGCAAAGATATGGAAAGCACACAGCTTCTTCAGATCAAAGAAAACGATGCGTTGAATCTGCTGAGAAACAAGGCCAGCGGAAACAGACTCGTGCTGAGCGTAGGCGGAACCAAGACGAATGTTATATTGCGGGACATCAGCAATAATTTGGTGAAAAGCACGGTTGAGCACCTCAGCTTCCAAAAGCTCAACAAAGACGACGCTGTTAACACGGCAGCGCAGATCGTGCTTGTCAACAAGGAGAAGCTCCCGGCGGGAAGCTGGCAGCAATTGCTGTATGAGATCCCGTACAGATCTGTGGCAACAGAGATGATCGAAAAGGTGGAAATCGACGTCGAAGGAATGGGACCGGGCGACAGCGTGAAGGTCAGCGACCTTGATATAGCAAAAGATCAGGAGATTGAAATTTTGATTGATCAGGACAGCTTAGTCTTCTCAATGCTCAGGCAATAATAAAAGAGCGGGCACTGCCCGCCGCTCAATCCCCCCATTTATGCTCACGCATAAATGGGGGGATTTTTTGATTTGCGGGCGGGGCGAAGCTGCCCGTATGGGTATGTTTATTCGCTTTTTAAAAGACTGTCGGCGAGCTGCATCGCATAGGCCAGCGCGCGGCCGTAGCTGTTGCCGTTGAGCAAGAGCGGGTAATCGACCGCATACATGCCGCCGGCGGCGTTGCCGACAGCGTAAAAGCCCGGAATCGTTTGACCGTCCGCGTCCAGCACGTTCAAATCGGTGTTCGTTAAAGCGCCGCCGAACACATCCAAAAGCGAGGGGCCCCATTTCAGGGCGTAGAACGGCGGTTTAACAATCGGTGTGAGCAAAACGGCGCGTTTGCCGAAATCCGGATCGTCACCTTGCGCAACCAGCTCGTTGTAGCGCTTAACGGTTTTTGTGAAATCCTCCGGCGCAATATCACATAGCCGGGCCAGTTCCTCAAGTGTGTCTGCCTTAAACCCGTACCCGACCGAAATATTTCTTTCGATTTCTTTTTCCAGCATTTCGGGGTTGTATTTGTCCCCGACTACGCTGAGCGGCGCCATGCCCTGACCGCCGATGATATCCCAACGCTCGCCGACCTCGTCGAGATACTTTGCGTCCATGATTGAAAACGCAAAGTCCCCGCCCGGCTGCATCAGGCAGCGAACGGACTTTGCCTGCATCCAGGTGTCCTCGTTCATAAAGCGCTGTCCGCGCTGATTGACATGCAGGAAGAAGCCCTGAAAACCGCAAAAGCCGAGCGCGTGCAAAGTCGGCGCCCATTCGGGATTGTCAAGCACCGCGCCCGCCCAAAAGGCCATTTTCTGGCCGTCGCCCGTATTTCCGTTTCGCGGGAACCGCTTCGCGGGCCGGAGCCCGATGGGGCAGAACGCCTCGAGCATCTCTTCGTTGTCGCTGCAGTCACCGGTTGCCAGAACAACCGCTTTCTTTCCTTTGTAGCGGCGGTATTTGCCGTCCGCGCCTTTTGCGATACAGGAGACAACCCGGCCGCTATCGTCCTTTTCCAATTGCTCCGCGGCCGTGCTGCGAAACAGCTTTCCGCCGTTTTTCAAAAACGCTTTTTCAAGGATTTCGCATGCGAGCATGCCGCCGCCGAAATTCTTGTACTTTTCGACGCCTTTTTTCTGGAAAATGTGGTGTGTGCCGAGATATTCGTTAAACACCGGGCCTCTGTAGCCCACATAGACGCCGACATCCAGCACGCCCTCTGCCAGCTTAAGCATCCACTCGAACCCTTCCGCGCTGCGGTTGATGAATATCCAGAGAAGATCCTCCTGCACGCGGCTGCCGCTGACCTTCAGCCAGTCCGCCGCTAACAGCTTTTTGTCGATGACGATGCCCTTTTCGGCCATGATTTTCGTGTTGATTGCCGCGATTTGCCCGGCAAGAGCGACCATATGCGCGTTTTTGTCGATCACGATACCGCTGAGACCCCTGTCGGTGATGCGGGCCGCGGCGGCAAGGCCGCTGATGCCGCCGCCGATGATAACGGCATCGGCTTCCAGCGTTTCAACGATTTCGGTTTCCGGAATTGGTGCGGGCGGTGTTTCCCAGGAATAGCCGCGTTTCGGCGAGCGGTTGCTGTAAAACTTCATTTCCAGATTCTTTGCCATTTTTTATACTCCTTTTTAAATTGTTTACAATAAATTCAAGGATGTACACAAAAAAACAAGAGGCGGTGCAAACGCCTGACCTGTGGCTGACGATAAGCGATTCAAAACCGGATCTTTACACCAACCGGATATCGTATGCAGTGTTAACGGCCGGTACACGATACCAGTAACATCCAGATTATACACCAAGCGGGTGCGCGTGTAAACCGAGGCATCGGATGCGTCCAGCAGTAAGGCGGCGTCCGGTTGCGGGGCGCCGCCTTTTTTGGGTTTTATCGCATATGCGCGGGGCTATATGCCGAATGACTTGATTTCACAGCCGTATTTTGCCTTGAGTTCCTTCATGAAAGCGGCGTCGCCCAGTTTTTCCGATTTGTTTTTTATGAGCGCCGTATAATCCGTCAAGAACAGATACCACATGGTCAGTCCGCCGAGGTCGTACATCGCGGAGTCGCTGAGCGCGACGACGCTGTGCGGAGCAAGCTTCGGTATCTTGACCAGGCAGTCTTCGTGCGCGATGAATTCCTTGCCGTAAACAGTGAACTTGACTTCGCCTTCGGTTACATAGTACAGCTCGGGATTTTTCTGGAAGTCATTCCATTCCGCGTGGAAGCCCTTGTCCATTCTCGCCTGCCAGATTTCCCTGACACCGTTGGTTTCCCAGCGGCCTACGACCATATTGAGCGTTACGCCGTTTAGCTTAAACTGCGCAAGCGGCCTGTTGGGATTCCGAACCGCATTGATTTCCTCGGGAGCAACCCGCTCAACATCAACCACTTCATGAATGAAGAAGTCGGGCTGACCGAAAACAACGCCCTGCTCGGCCATTTTTTGGTTCGCGTCGGGCATGTATTCTCTGAGCTGGTATAGCTCGGCGAAGTTGTCTATTACGGTCCAGTCCTGGAATATGCCGCGGTATCGGGTATCCTCATGAAAAAGCATGCCATGTGTAACATAGGGCTGAATATGTACCAGATCGCCCTTTTTAAGCGTAGCGACCTTGCCCTGGCTGTAGAAATCCATTGAGCCGCTGTCCACGAAGAAAGTCTCGAACCCGGTGTGGTGGTCGTGCGTGAAGGGGCGCATGTCGGGGGCATAGTGCATGACGGCATCGGTGAACGCAAAGAGCCTGTGTTCGCCCTCGGGCATTAAGATAACGCGGTTATCCTCTACGATATAACCGCCTGCGGTGGGGGGTGAGGAGGATTCATAAAGCCAGTTTTTTTTGTCGTTGAGGTCAATCAGAATGCGTTTTTCCATTTGTCTGTCTCCTTTTCATTAATTTGCTGTAATACTGTTTTCTTTTTTTGGAGAACAGTATTATTTATCCTCGCTGAGCATTCTGCCCAGAATTTCATAGGCACAGCGGGGCCAGCTGCCGCCGAAGTAACCTGAGCCCATGCCGTTTTGCGGATTGATCAGGAACGGGAACCCGCTGTTTGATAACGCGTTGCAATAGTTTTCAGCGAATATGCGCGCATCGTTTTTACGATGCGTTTCCCATAAACCGGTGCAGATAAAGATCATGGCCGGCGGAACCACGCAGCCGCGTCCGATAGAGCCGGGGGACGGGCAGAAATAATCGCTTGTCATATCCTCCGAGGCAAGACCCCAGGGACTGAGAAATTTTTCTTTGTCCGACAGATCGTCTGCCATTTTATCAATGATATCGCGCGGCAGGCGGCTACCCAGAATGGCAGGCATATAGTGAACGATGGAGCCGGAGAAAACGCGCTCGCCACTGTCGGGAACAAGCCCGATAAAGTGCTCTCCGTCCCAGAGATTGTCAACAAGGCGTTTGAGCAAAGATTCGGATTTTTCATACCAGGCGTTCGTCTCCGCTTCGGGTTTCATCAGCAGCTTTGCAAGATCGCCCACGGCCTCGAACAATATAACCAGATAGGCGCTGAGGTCGGGGGAGGTGATGCGGATATGGTCCAGAAACATTGTCGAGTCGTCAAGGCCCGTTTCGTCGCCATGTACAAAAGTCGGGAGACCGTCTTCGTCCTCGTCCCGGTAATTCATGAACCAGTCACCCCAGGCGCCGATGCCCGTATATAAAATCTCAATTTTTTCACGGGGACATTCTTTAATAAGATCATGGTTTTTCATGATCTGTTTTATCGCCCAGCCGTGCACAGGCGGCTTGATCATCTGCGTTTCGCAGGCGGCATCATCATACCCGTCGGCAAGCTGCCCTTCCGCTGAGATGCGGTCCAAGGGGCCCAAAAGCATGTCGACGGCCAGCGCCAAATGTTCCTGAAGGGCGACGGCGTTCTGGCACATCTGCCACTGGGAGCCGGTTATGCCGGCGAACATCTGGATCATCGGAAAGCGCGCCGTTCCGTACGGGCTTTGCAGAAAGGACCATGTTGTATATTCGCATTCAAGGCGCTTATGCTCAAAAGGTTCAATAAAGCGCGGCATTTTTGAAATAAACGCCTCCCAGTCCGCCTGCATGGAGGTTCTGGCCTCTAAATAGGTGGGGTAAGCATCCCTTACGATGCCGCCGTAGGCGAATTCCTCCATGACCAGCGTAAAGCGGTTATCCGGGCCCGGATGCGTGCGGCCGCAAACCTTGTCGCTGGATAGATTTTCCCAGTTCCAGTAGTTTTCGCCGTTATTAAAATCAAAGGTCGAACCCTCAAGCCCTTTGAAAATGAAGCAGGAGCTGAAGCGGAAAACAGCCTCCCACGCGCCGCCCTTTCTGGGATGGACAGACTCATGCCTGACCATGTTCTTTTCAAAAAGCAGACCCATACCAGGATCGCCCTCGGCTACGAGCTTCGTCAGATCCGCGAAGGTAAATCGGACGTCTCCGTGGCTTGTCGTCAGCGTCAGTTCGCTGGGGACGGCTTTTACGGTGAACGGGACCTTGCGTCCGTTAAAGGTGGGAAAGACATCGATCATTTTATTCTTTTCCGCCGCTTTGGCGGATATGCCGTGCAGGGTTCCGAGATATAGGGATATGTCGCCGTAGCTGCTGCCGCGCTGGAACAAGCCGAACCAGGCGCCGGAGCGCTTGAACATCGAGCCGTCGATATTGATAGCGACGGTTTTTAGACCGGTGTTTGTCATCTGCTGTACTCCCTTCATATAAAATGCGGCTATCGCGCAAATAGAATATGACGTTAAACAAGGCGCGGCGTACATATTATGCCGCGCCCTGTGACTTATCTTACCATAAGACAGATAACCTGTACAAGACAGATATACCGAAATTTACCGATGTATCTGCTCAATTTTCGGTTATGTGTGATTGACCGGCGGTATGCCGATTTGACCTGTTGTATGCGCGAATTTGTTGAAATAATGGCAGAGTTATCAGATTGTGGGCAATATATCCGATAAATAATATAGTATGTGGAAATATGGCCAATGTTTGCATAAAATGGAACACTGTCCGGTTTATTGGACAGTTGATGGTATATGGTTAACACAGGATATAAAACCACAAAGAAAGGAGAAACGAAAATGACACTTTCCGGAATGGCTAAAACGCTATGGGCAAAAAAATCCCGAATGAATGGCGGAGTTTTCTGGCTTCCGCTCTACGCGCACATGTCCGATACTGCCGGAACAGCACGTTTTATCTGGAACGAGTGGCTGCCGGAGGGTACGAAAAGGATGCTTGCATCGAATATATTCTCCGCTGAAACGGGTTTTGGTGATGAAGACTGTGCCCGCGAGCTATACATATTTCTTGCGGCCGCGCACGATATCGGCAAGGCATCGCCTGTGTTTCAGTCCAAAGAAAGCTTCGTCAACCGGGAGCTGGATTTAATGATTGCGGATAGTATTCGCGCTGAAGGGCTGCCTTTAAAACAACATTCAGAATATGTAAACCGAGCTTGCGCACACCACTCTCTGGTGTCCGAGTTAATACTGGACAGGCACGGTTTTGACAAAGGCATCGGTGAAATTCTGGGCGCGCATCATGGAAAACCGCCGAATGAAGGTCAGATATCGACGCTAAAGGCATTTTCTCAAAACAGCGGTTTTAGTGATGAAAAATGGTCGGCAGTCCAGAAGGAACTGCTAGATTATGCCATAGAATCTATTGATTTAAACGAGGTTTTACCTGCTCTTAATGTAAAAAAAACCGCTAAAGTCATCATGAGCGGTCTTATCATTCTGGCGGATTGGATAGCAAGTGATGAAAACCTTTTCCCTTATGTTGAAATAACGGATGAGGTAAAAAATCCAAAAACAAGAGCGGCGCAGGCGTGGGACATGCTGGGGCTTACCCCGTGCCGGGCATCAGAGCCCTTCTTTGGTGATCCGGACGCTTTTTTCAAAAAAAGATTCGATATCGGCAAACCAAGACAATTGCAGGTAAGACTGCTGGAAATCGCAAGAAATCTGGTCTCACCCGGTTTAGTGATCGTTGAAGCGCCGACCGGTGAGGGGAAGACGGAAGCCGCTCTTGCGGCGGCTGAAATATTGGCGCAGCAGACAAGCCGCTGCGGATTATATTTCGCGCTGCCGACTCAGGCTACCTCCGATGCCATGTTCGCCCGAATCCTTCGCTGGCTTGACCGGCTTGATGATACGGGGAATCTCCACAGTATATTGCTTGCGCACGGCAAAGCCGATTTTAATGCGGATTTCATGAAAATCAAGCTGTCGGGCCAAGTGAATGTCGGAGATATTACGGACGAGGAAAATGAAAACGTAGTCGTTCATGAATGGCTGTCGGGGCGGAAAAAAACCATGCTTGCCGATTTCGTAATCGGTACCATTGACCACATACTCATGGCCGGGCTCAAGCAAAAGCATTTGATGCTGCGCCATCTGGGGCTCGCAAACAAAGTCGTTATCATCGATGAATGTCACGCGTACGACGCGTATATGAGCCGGTATTTATATAAGGTGATGAATTGGCTGGGCGCGTATAAGGTGCCGGTAATCATGCTTTCGGCAACACTGCCCGCAGGGAAACGCAGGGAAATAATTTCGGCCTACCTGAACATCAGGGATAAGCCGAAAAGAAGCGGAGCTAAGTGGAAAAGCGGAGGTAACAGTCCCGCTGCTCCGGAACAGGCGGAGGAAACCTTTGCCTATCCGCTTATTACATTTACCGAGGGCAGAGAAGTTAAATATGAACCGCTCGAAAGCCATATGCGCAATGCGGATGTTGCGGTTCGTTATCTGCCGGATGACGCGCTGCAGGCTTCTTTGAATGATTTTCTCAGCGAGGGGGGATGCGCGGGTATTATCGTAAACACGGTTAAACGGGCGCAGGATACATATGAGCTTTTATCCGAGCGGTTTGGTGAAGACAGTGTGCGTTTGCTGCATTCGCGATTTATCAGCAGTGATCGAACCAAAAAGGAACACGAACTGGTGAATCTGCTGGGACCGGGTGCTAAGAGGCCGAAAAAGCTTATCGTCGTAGGGACACAGGTTTTGGAGCAATCGCTGGACATTGATTTTGATTTGCTTGTTACCGACATTTGTCCGATGGACCTTCTGATCCAGCGGATCGGGCGTTTACACAGGCATAAGCGTAATCGCCCCATGAAACTTAAAAAAGCCGTCTGCCTGATTACCGGCGTAACCGACGAGGGCTTTGACAGCGGAGCCGAGGCGATTTACGGAAAGTATCTTCTGATGCGCACAAAGGCTTTTATGCCAAGTGAGGTAATTCATCCCGATTTCATGTCCGACCTGGTTCAGGATGTCTACGGTGAAAAGGCGGCCCCGGTTGAGCCGGCGCTCGCCGAACGGTACGAATCGGCACGAAGAGAACATGAAAGCAAGGCAAAAGATAAGAAGCAAAAAGCCGGGCAATATCAAATTTCCGATCCGGTCAGAAGCGAGAATACGTTGCTGGGATGGCTTGATATGGACATATCGGATAAATTAGGTAACCGTGACAAATCCGACATATCCGATAAATCCGGCAAACGGGGAGAAGCAACCGTTCGTGACGGAGAGGATTCGGTTGAGGCAATTGTCGTTATGAAAAAAAACGGGAAGATCTGTTTGCTGCCATGGATCGGAAATCCGAATGGTGCCGAAATACCGCGTGACGGCATACCGCATAATGACATTGCAAGAGTCTTGGCGGGTTGCAGCGTTCGGTTACCTTCTGTATTTGGTAAGGAGTGGATGGCTGACCGGGTTATTTCGGAACTTGAAGAGGTTTATATAAACGAAAACCTGCACCTTTGGCAAAAATCAAAATGGTTGAAGGGGGAGCTGCTATTGGTATTGGATGAGAAATTAAGGACAAAATTGTGCGGTTATTCTCTCAGGTATGACAGGGAGTATGGTCTTATTTATGAAAAACAGGAGGGAAGGTATGAATGAAATAACGTTTAACCTGTTGAAGGAACCCTGGATTCTGGTTATGGACATGGAAGGCGAGACAAAGGAGCTGTCGATGACCGCCGTATTTGAGCAGGCGCATGAACTGAGCGCTCTGTCCGGAGAAATTCCGACACAGGACGTCGCTATCCTGAGGCTTTTACTGGCTGTTTTATATGCTGTATTTTTCAGAGTGGACACGGAAGGAAACGAGGTTCCGCTTGAATCGGCGGAAGACGCGTGGGCGCGCTACTTAAGTTTATGGAACCTGCGTAAATTTCCGATTGAGGAAATCAGTGATTATTTGTATTCCTACGAGGAGCGGTTTGATTTGTTTCATCCGGAAAGGCCGTTTTTTCAAATAGCTTCCGGTATTGCCGAGAACAAAGTAAGACCGAACACCAAGAAAATAAAAACCATGATCAGCGATATCGCGGAAAGCGAAAATAAACCGAATTTGTTCATAAACCGTACAGATAACAAGTCGTGTTCTTTTCCGGAAACGGCAAGATGGCTTGTACATATGAATTCCTTCGATACGGCTCCGGGCGGCAGTCCCGGTAAGGATAAAACAGCAATCAAAGGGTATGGCCTTACCTGGTTAAATGAGCTTGGTGTCGTCTGGCTGAGCGGCAGTACCCTGTTTGAAACGCTGATGCTGAATTTGGTTTTCTTACACAATCAAGACATATGGGAGGAGGGCCAGCCGCACTGGGAAAACGACAGAGCATGGACAGTTGAGGATCTAAGAAATATTAATCCGCCTTTTCCGCAAAACCCGGCCGAACTGCTGGCCATGCAGTTTCGGTATGTAACGCTATTACCCGATGAAGACAAAAAAGGTGTGTCCAAGTATAAACTGTGGTCAGGCGTTAAGCTGGACGGCGAAAACGCCTTTACGGAAAAAATGACCTTATGGAAAAAAGATAAATCCGGATCAAGAACACCGAAAAAACATGGGCATGAGAAATTCATGTGGAGGGACTATTCGTCTTTTCTTTGTCACGATGACAAGGAAAGCGAAAGGCCCGGCGTCGTTGCTTGGGCCGAGACACTAACAAACCGTTTTCCCTCACTCCTCGGCCATTCTTTTATCAAACTGAATATTGCGGGAATTGAATATAAACAAAACACCTCCGTATCCGATTTGTTTTCAGATAGTTTAAAGATTAACGCAGGCTTACTGTCAAAACTCGGGGATGTATGGAACAAGCACATTGCCTTTTTACTGCAAAAAACAGAGGAATGTGTTCAGGCATTAGGGTGGTTGGCACATGATCTCGCCAGAGCCGCAGGCGATAATAACAGTATGTACAGTAAAAGAAAAGCGGCAATGGAAGACGCCTATTTCAGGCTCGACAATCCGTTTCGAAACTGGCTTGCGGAAATCGATCCTTCTGTTTCCGACATGACTGAAGCCGAAAAGAAATGGATAGACACAATGATTAGAATAATCAATCAAATCAGCGAAAGTCTCGCAGCGGCAGCGGGTGAAAAGGCTTTTGTCGGCGTTACCGTGAGGGATATACAAAAAAACGAGAGACAGGTCAACACAGCAACGTCTTATCTCAAATATAAAGCAGGCATAAATAAAGCATT
>JAAYJC010000040.1 GCA_012523085.1 Clostridiales bacterium | reverse complement strand
TACTATGACGAGTTATTTGCTTTCATTTGCATACAGTATATTTTATACATAATTATCACCTGATAATAGTGTAGTTCAACGAGAACACTAAATCAAACGGCCAACTGATGGTTATGACCGGTATTTGCCAATTTTGGGCCAAAATTGGCGTTTACAGAGGTGTTTTCCACATTTTGTGTGGTCATACTAGTCATTTCTTTAAATAATGTCCACTGAACAAATGCGTTTGTTCAGTGGAACAAATGCATTTTGCGAAACGCACTAGAAACAGGCCTGTTTTGCCGTTTCAGATGCACTGATTGTCTGCCTGAATAAACAATTCAAAAACACTGTCAGTGTATTGCAGTTGTTGCGTTTTTGAATTGTTCAGCAGGCATTAAATATAAACGTCACTTCGTTAATGTTTTGCATAGCCTTCAGACAGACCGGCAAGCTTTTGGGTGGACAATAAAATCAAGCGGAGAATCTATCTAACAAAGTGCCCTCAGTGCGGTAAAATGACTAAAGTCTGTGCAGCTTATTTTGAATTGTGTAATGGCCGGAAAGGCGAATAGGACATATTAAATGCCTTGCACCCCCATCGGCGATCTTGCACCATTCATGAACGCAATACCCTGTCTTATTATTTATTCGGTTGGGCCTTATTGCTTCAGCGCGGCTTTGGCGGCTGCCGGTGCAAAGGCCATATCTTAGTATTTCACATTATGGAACACCTCTATCAACCGCAAGAACTGTCCCCTCGGTTCACAACAATCTTTTCAATACTATGAAAACAGAGCATTGCACCTATACGAGATGCAATGCTCTGATATTATGCTGGATTGTCTCTTAGTTTTTCAACACTGCCTGGGCGGCTGCGAGGCGTGCAATCGGGACTCTATAGGGGGAGCAGGAGACATAAGTCAAACCGGTATTGTGACAAAACTCGATGGAGGAAGGGTCTCCGCCGTGCTCGCCGCAGATGCCGAGCTTGATGTCCGGACGGGTTTTTTTGCCGAGCTCGGCCGCCATTTTGACCAGCTTACCTACGCCATTTTGGTCAAGGCGTGCAAACGGATCGGATTCAAAGATCTTTTTGCTGTAATAATCAGGCAGGAATTTTCCGGCATCGTCGCGAGAAAAACCAAAGGTCATCTGGGTTAAGTCGTTGGTGCCAAAGCTGAAGAATTCAGCTTCTGTCGCTATCTCGTCGGCCAGAAGAGCAGCCCGCGGTATCTCAATCATGGTTCCAACCAGATAATTAAGCTGCGTACCGCTTTCTTTGATGATCCTGTCCGCGGTTTCCACCACGATGGTCTTGACATATGCAAGTTCCTTGACTTCGCAAACCAGAGGGATCATGATTTCGGGGACAATATCCAACCCGGTTTCTTTTTTCACATTCAAGGCCGCTTCGATGATGGCACGCGCCTGCATTTCAGCGATCTCGGGATAGGTAACCGGCAGCCGGCAGCCCCGGTGTCCCATCATTGGGTTAGTTTCATGCAGGCCGGCAATCGCTGCCTTGAGCGCATTAAAGGTCAGTCCCATATCCTGAGCAAGCGCTTTAATCTCTTCATCATGGGTCGGAAGAAACTCATGCAAAGGCGGGTCTAACAGCCGGATTGTGACGGGCCTGCCGCCCATTGCTTTGAAAATGCCCTCAAAGTCGCTTCTCTGCATAGGAAGAAGCTTGTTCAGTGCGGATTTTCTTTGTTCCGGTGTTTTGGATAAGATCATTTCCCGCATGGCCGGGATTCGCTCGGCATCAAAGAACATGTGCTCGGTGCGGGTTAATCCGATGCCTTCGGCCCCGAATTTAACCGCGACGGCGGCATCCGCGGGCGTGTCGGCATTTGTCCGGATTTTTAAGGACCGTATTTCGTCCGCCCAGCTCATGACTGTTCCGAAATCGCCGCCGACAGTCGCTTCCATGGTTTCGATTTTTCCGATATACACATTGCCGGTAGAACCGTCAATGGACAAGAAATCGCCTTCATTAATTTTATTGCCCGATACGATCAGATATTTTTCCTCTTCGTTGATGACGATATCGCCGCAGCCTGCGACACAGCAGGTGCCCATACCGCGCGCGACAACCGCCGCGTGCGAGGTCATGCCGCCTCTGACAGTCAATATGCCCTGGGCGGCGTTCATGCCCTCAATATCCTCGGGAGAGGTCTCCAGCCTGACAAGAAGCACCGGGCCGTTTTCCGCATTTTTCTTTGCGTCCTCGGCAGTAAAATAGATTGCGCCGCATGCGGCGCCGGGCGAGGCTGCAAGGCCGGTCGCAACAACAGATGCTTTTTTCAGCGCAGCCGGATTAAACTGCGGATGCAGCAGGCTATCCAACGCCTTCGGATCAATCTTTAAAAGGGCTTCTCCTTTTGTACACATGCCCTCGTTTACCATATCGACGGCGATCTTCAGCGCGGCCTGAGGTGTTCTTTTGCCGTTTCTGGTCTGCAGCATATAAAGCTTACCTCTTTCAATCGTAAACTCCATATCCTGCATGTCACTATAATGATTTTCAAGCCTTGACGCTATTTCGACAAATTGCCGGTAGATGTCCGGCATGACCTCGTTGAGCTGTTCGATAGACTGAGGGGTGCGGATACCGGCCACGACATCCTCACCCTGCGCATTCATTAAAAATTCGCCGTACAGCTTTTTTTCGCCGGTTGAGGGATTCCTTGTAAATGCCACGCCGGTTCCGGAGTCATCGCCCATGTTTCCGAAAACCATCGATTGGATATTGACCGCCGTGCCCCAATCGGAGGGAATGTCGTTCATTCGGCGATAAACAACGGCACGATTGTTATTCCAGGAGCGGAAAACGGCCTTTATAGCGCCCATCAGCTGTTCTTTGGCGTCCGACGGAAAATCTGTTCCAAGCATTTTCTTGTACTCTGCTTTAAATTGAACGGCCAATTGTTTTAAATCGTCCGCGTTAAGATCGGTATCCTCAGTAACGCCCTTTTTCTCCTTCATCTCGTCGATAAGCTCTTCAAAGTATTTCTTTCCCACCTCCATCACAACATCCGAATACATTTGGATAAAGCGACGGTAGGAATCGTAAGCGAACCGCAGGTTGC
>JAAYJC010000039.1 GCA_012523085.1 Clostridiales bacterium | reverse complement strand
GGTAATATCTCTTGCTTTTTTTCATATTTAGCATTGTTTATTTATTATCCCAAAAGCCTCGCCCATCTTTTTCCAGATGAACGAGGCTTTTGGGTTTTCTAGGACTGCTTTGTTACAGCCCCTTTTCTGTATGCTTTTATGCTTCGGGTAATGTCAGCCTTTGGAGCACGTCTTCCGCTATGGTGATAACAACTACCAGATGCGCTGTTCCCGCTCGCCGGAGCTATGCCCAACCAGTGAGCGTGAAAAGTGGCAGCGCATGGCAAAGGCCCTAATGAAGAAAGTATCGTCCGGCGCGCTTTCCTATGACGACTTTGCCGACGCCATCAAACTGCCGGATGCAAAATAGCATACATAATACAGACGGGTATCGGATGTATGTGTCCAATACCCGTCATAGATTATTTTATTTCCTGTTCCAGTGCGTCAAATTCCGGCGTTGAGAAAAATTCACCTAAAGTAATTTCAAATCCGTCACAGAGCTTTTTTAAGTTTATAATCCCGGGATTTTTACTTTCACCATTTAATATGCTCTTTACTGTACCTTGGGGAACAGCCGCCAAATTACTTATTCCATTAGGTGTAAGGCCTTTTTCTTCACAGAGCTGCCTTATCCTGAATGCTACAGCTTGCTGAGTGTTCATGTCCGTCCTCCTTAGTGATGTATCGTCTTAATGATATGTCACTAACAAGAAAGTTATTAGTGATACTTCACTAACTTTAAATTTTATGTTAAAGTAGTGATAAATCACTAATCGGAGATAGATATGAACAGAAAAATATGTTGTGCACTGATTGGACAAAGACCAATGCGCTTTCGGTTCGGATGGGATGAAGAAGATGAGGCCTGTATCAAACTCAAGCTGGTTTTACTTCAGCAGATTCAAAAGCTCATAAGGAGTGGCGTGACACAGTTTATGACGGCCTGTGATCCGGGAGTAGGCCTTTGGTGCAGCGAGATAATAAACGTCCTGCGTGACGGCGACGATGATCTTCACTTATACTGCGCCTTACCTCATGAAGAGCAGTCAACCAAGTGGGCCCCATATTTACGGGAGCGTTACTTTGAAATGCTCGAAAAATGCACATACATGAGTGCAGTTTCCAAACATAAAACTTCCGCTTCACAGATAGACGCGTACAAGTACATAATCGATCAATCCGATATTGTTCTCGCTGTCTATGATTCTGCTTCTGCCCGAGGCGACGACGAGGACAAAGCCATGGGGACTATGCCGAGAAGAAAAAGCGCCCGGAGGTGCTTATTCACCCGGACACGTTTGAAATCAGTCTTGCTATAAAAAGACAAATTTAAAAGATATGAGAGACTGAAGCAGAAAGGAGTGATTGCACTGATCTTCGCAACAGGCGATACGCATAGAGATTTCCGTCGGTTCGAAAAAGCATATTTTTCGAGCAGGAAAAACTAATGAAAGACGATTATGTTATCGTCTGCGGCGATTTTGGTATCTGGGACAACAGCGCCCATGAAATTCACTGGCTCGATTGGTTGAACGACAAGCCTTTTACGACGCAGTTCGACGCCGGGAACCACTCCAATTACGATCTTTTATTTTCCTATCCCGTGCAGAAATGGCGCGGCGGAAAAGTACAGTTTATTCGCCCGTCGATCATTCATCTGACACACGGGCAGGTGTTTGACATAGACGGCAAATGTGTATTTACTATACCGCCGACCTACATATAGGCCATACGAATATCATTAAGATGTGCAACCGCCCTTTTTCGGACGTTGAAGAAATGAACGAAGCGCTCATCTGCAACTGGAACAATTGCGTAACCAATGCCGATACTGTCTATGTGATAGGTGACCTTTTCTTTCGCACTACAGTTTCAGCGGGAAAATATTTGGATCGGCTGAAAGGCAGGAAGCATCTGATCATTGGAAACCATGACAAAACGTGGATGCAGAACACCGATGTTGGAAAATATTTCGCGTCCGTCTCACATATGGAGGTCATCAACGACGGAAAGCGAAAAATCACACTCTGTCACTATCCGATGATGGCATGGGACGCAATGAATCGGATGGGCTGCATGATCCACGGGCATATCCACAACAACAGGAACGGCGATTACTGGCCATTGATGCAAAAACATGATCATGCGCTCAACGCCGGTGTCGATGTAAATAGTTTTCACCCGGTTACGTTTGAAGAGCTGGTAATGAACAATCAGCTGTTCAAAGCCGAATAAAAACTCTCTGAGGCCTTGGATACAGGCAGCGGAGAGTTTTTTCCGAGTATGCTTGTATCATAAATTGACGCTTCATAGTATAATTTAGTCGAAACGACCATCTAATAATTGGTTCGTTTTAAGTTGCTTACTACTAGACCGTCAACTTGTAGCTGCAGCTACCACGCTCACGTAATGGTCACAACATAAAATAAACCGGCTCTGAGTTTCCTCCTATAGCCTTGACGCGCAAGTTGCGGACAGGTATATTATTTATGGAAAACATTGCTGCTGCGCGATTCCTGATGGGAGAAACGTAAATCCGAGCGAAATGCTAAATATGGGAGGTTGCTACAATGGCCGAAAATGTTCTCTTTCCCCGTCCGGCGTCCACTCTTATGGAGGTTTCTGATAAGAAATTGGATCTCAGCGACTATTATGCCGAAATCGCACCGCGCATGGGCGGCAAACTCCTGGCTTTCCGGGAATCCATTCTTGAAGGCCGCACAGACCACTGGCTTGAGTATGTTCCTGACGCTTATAATAAGGCTCAAACCGCTGTCCCTCTGGTTATATCCGTACATGGCGGCGGTCAAAAGGACTACTGCCAGTTCTATGAAACCTCTTGGTATCGAATAGCCGAGCGGACCGGGGCAATCATCGTGTGTCCCCAAATGCCGCAAGATGGCATGGCAGTATTCACTGCATGATCTTCCCCCAACGAGGATATGTTATTTATTGACACGCTCATTGAGCTCATGAAGGGTAAATACACCATTGATTCGGGTCGGATTTTTATACAGGGAATGTCAATGGGCGACTTGATCAGCACCCAGTATGGGCGTATTTTCGGTCATAAGCTCGCGGGCATCGGCATGACCTCCGGCCCAACGGCACCATCCAAATTATTCGATGGCGAAAAGTTATTGTACAACGACGGCCCTGTAGCGGTCTGGCAAAGCAGGGGTACCTTCGACACCCTTGTAACTGAGCCGGGACACCGGCGGACCGATATCAACACTGCAAACCGCAGATTTTGGACGGAACTCAATGGCTGTACGGAGTTTCCCCGGCTAAAGCTTGCCTTTAATGAGAACTGGGTGTATTACACTGGCGAAAAAGCTCCCCTAATTTACAAGGACAATTCAAACAGCGGTCATAACCAGTCTGTCGACGATGCAGAGTGTGCTTGGGACAGCCTGTTTAGCCGTGTCCGCCGTGACGAGAACGGAAAAATCACAACTCTTGAGGACATTCCTGAAGGAGACAGAAACGCGGTGGTGCTCCTGAGCGGTAGCAGCTTCGCCTATGTGGATAACAAAAAGATTCAGGTAACGGCATCTGTTTTTATCGAAACAGATTATTCCATGCCGTTTGTTCCGCGTCCCGGGTCCGGAGAAACAGCGCCTGAACCGGGCCTCGAAGCTGTCGTTATGGATACCTATACCTACGTCCCGGTGTCATTCCTCGAAACCGCTTTCGGCGCCAAGGTACGGTCCGACAGTCGGACGGCTTATGTCACGGCAGCGGACGGCAGACAACTCTGTTTTGCCGAGAAGAACCTCGGTGCCATGATGGAGGGCCGCGTGTATGATATGGGACGCGAGGCGAAAACCGTTGACGACGTTTTGTTTATCCCTGTGGAATGGTACGCCCGGTGGGTAGAAGGAAAGTACGTCAGTAAGAAAGACAGCGTCGTCTACATAGGGCCTTGCCCCGGTACGCTCACAAACGATATGGTAAATATCATCAAGGAAATCCTAAGCTGAAAAAAGCAAGGTTTCGGATTTTCAGCTTAATATTAACCCCCATTCTGCCGCGAATCGCGGTATTGCACAACACCGCACTAACCGCCGGATTATTAAACATCGCGAACGCCTAATCGAGAGGTCGTTCAAGTCGCGCCGGGAGTGCCAAAAGGGATTGCCGCACACACTTTTTGCGGCAATCCCTTTGGTTTTAAAGCAATAAACTTCGTCTTAGCGGAGTGCCTTAACCTCTTTTGCAATTTGATAAAATACCTGTTCGTTAGGCCGGAGGTTAGCAAAATGAACGGTTTGCGCTTCTTCGTTATGAACTCCCTTGGCGTTCGGCCATTCTCTCACTGCCGGGCGAGTTCGGGTCTTTTCCTGTTTGAGCATGCGTTATGGCATCGGGATCTGTTATGAATAATTACTCAGGCCATTACTGTAATATGTCATTTGTCGGTCTTTTTTTCCATATTGGTTGTTGTGCTGACAATTTATGTTATAATCATTACATTGCCTTAAAAACAAAGGCGGTGTGCATTTGCGGGATTTATTGATTTTGATGGCTATATGGCGTTGAAGCTATAATATGGAGATGTCATTATGGACATATTGCGTATTTTAAATGAGTTTTACCCGATAAGCTTCGATAAGAGCAATATGATGCGTGACGCAGGCAGCGTTTCATATGCCGTGTTTTCGGGCAATGACAGATATTTTCTGCGCGTTATAAAACCTGCATTTCTTAATAATGCAGTCCTCGGCGTTGATGTCCAGGTTTTCTTACTCAATCGAGGTTTCCCGGTACCGCCTGTCATTTTCACAAAAGACAATCTGCCTTATGTTAAGACGGGCGAAGGCTTATTGATTCTTTACGATTTCGTTGAAGGGAGCGAATCAAATCCGGAGCAAGATGCGCCGGCCATCGGTGCGCTGATAGGAAAGCTTCACATAACGATGAAAGAATACCCCGGCGAGCTAACCAAACGGGATAAGCACTTTTTTGTCGGCAGGTATATCGATATATTGAGCAGAAAACAGTACCCTAAAACGGATGAGTTTTTATCATACGGCAGTGCACTTTGGGAAAAGGTCAGGGATTTACCCAGGGGGTATAGTCACGGCGATATGTATGACGGTAATATCCATAAGACGCCCGGGGGGAAGTTTTACCTATTGGATTTCGACACTTCCTGCGAAGGCTTCCCGATGTACGATCCGACACTGATCTGCAACAAGACCCATTATTTTAATTTCGATGAATATGGATATGAAAAGTCAAAGAAGATTCTCTCGCGTTTTCTGCCGGAATACTTAAAATACAACACGCTGAGTCAGCCGGAGATAAACGCATTTTATGACCTGATTGCGTTATATCACTTCGCGCTGCAGGCGACGGTTATTGAAAACTTTGGTCTTGATTGCGTTGATAACGCGTTTTTGGACAAGCAGCTTGATTGGCTGTACAGATGGCGGGAGCAGTGCGAAAGGGCGCGATAGGTAAATGGATAGGAGTTGACGGAATTGATGCGAAACGAACAGGAAATGATGGCTTTAATTCTGAGCGTTGCCAAGTCGGATGCGCGTATTCGGGCCGTATACATGAACGGCTCACGGGCAAATCCAAATGCACCGAAAGACTGTTATCAGGACTATGACATTGTTTTTGTCGTGACGGAAACCGCTTCGTTCATTGCCGATAAAAACTGGGCCTTTTGCTTCGGCCATCCTTTAATCGTACAGGAACCGGATTGGAATGACATGCAGGTTGACATAAGCAGCCTTTCACATGATTTTACCCGGCATTATGCCTGGCTTATGTTATTTGACGATGGGAACAGAATTGATTTAACTGTTGAAATAAGAGAAGAAGCGACGGTCAGTTATCTTGACGACAAGCTTACGGTATTACTGCTTGATAAAGATAACCTGTTACCCGAAATACCGCCGCCGTCAGAGGAAGAATACCGAATAAAGGAACCAACGGAAAACCAATACATAGCTTGCTGTAATAACTTCTGGTGGTGCCTGAATAATGTCGCTAAAGGCATAGCACGCGACGAGCTTCCTTATGTTATGGAAATGCTCAATCACTATGTCCGCGACATGCTCAACGAGATGGTTATTTGGTTCATTGGGATGCAGACAAATTTCTCTGTTTCGGCGGGCAAAATGGGTAAGTATTTTAAACGGTATCTCACGCCGGAATTGTACGCGCAATATACCGCCACCTATTCCGGCAGTGACTATGCCGATATTTGGGCGTCAGTCGATACCATGTGCGGTTTGTTTCATGCTCTTGCCGTCTCGGTAGCGGCGCATTTTGGCTACACTTATCGGCAGAGCGAAGAAATTGGAATCCGAAAGTATTTGAAAATGGTAAGAGAGCATGTTTTTTGACGATGGCAGTCCGGAGCAGCGTTTCATGAAATTTATCTCGTGTAAAAATCGCTTATGACGCAATGGAGGTGGAAGTCTGATGATAATTCGCGATATCTCAATCGACTGTGTAAATCCCGAAGGAACACGCGGCTTTTACGCCGCTCTTACAGGCTGGGAAAAGCGGGAGGCCTATAAATGCCCCGCGCTTGTGTGTGTGACAATGGATTATTGTTGCTGTTTATCGGCTGCGAATTTGAATACATCCCTCCCGTCTGGCCGGAGGAATCGGGCAGGCAGCAAAAGCAAATGCACCTTGATTTTACGGTAGACGATTTGCCGTCTGCCGTGGAAGACGCTATTTGCTTTGGCGCGGCCAAAGCCGCTGTCCAATATGGCGGGGAGAATTTTATAACGATGCTCGACCCGGAAGGGCATCCGTTTTGCCTGTGCAAAAAGCAAGGCAAATCCGAATTTGATTTATATTTTGAGAAGAAGGGATACGGTTTGATTCCGAACCCTTCTATTAATATTGATTGCCCGGACACTAAAAAACTACGTGCATTTTACGCAAAATTAACAGATTGGGACAAGGATTTTCATTGGACAGCGCTGATAGCAGACAATGGGATGGTTGTTCATTTTATGCAATGCGATTTTGATTATATTAAGCCTGTCTGGCCGGAAGAACCCGGACGCCAGCAAAAGCAAATGCACATTAATTTGCGGGTTGACAATTTATCTGCCGCAGTTGAAGAAGCGCTGCGGCTTGGCGCGGCCAAAGCCGCAGCACAATATGGCGGGGAGAACTCTATAACGATGCTCGACCCGGATGGTCATCCTTTTTGCTTGTACAGGAGGTAAACTCATGGAAAAGAAATACTATTTGTTAGCTGTGCTCGACGATGAGGCACAAAAGCGTCTAACTGCCTTGTCAGAACAATTGACAAAAGAAGGTTTCGAATACACGAGGTATACGCCGTACCACATCACACTGTGGGACAGCGATAATATTGATGAACAATCGCTTGCTCACTTTAAAAAAATATGCCATACAACACCTGCTTTTGAGACCGCACTCGGTTCGATTGGATTATTCGGTCTTGCGGTAGCCTTTTTAACGCCGCTTCCGTGTTTGCCGCTCATAACTCTTGAACAGAGAATTTGCGGTCAAATAAACGATGCGTCTGACGGGTGGGTACCACATGTAACGATGCGAATGGGAGAGCCGGAATATATAAAACAGGCTGTGCCAATAATCGCAGGACTCTTTACGCCTTTTTCTGTTCGTATAGAGCATGTAGAGCTATATGAGTGCGGTGAAGGTTACGCGAATCTCGTCCATCGTTATTGCCTGTGCAGAAATTAAATACGGGGGATTGCATTTATCCTTCTGCCAGCTCCCGACTAAACCCCCGAAATATGACTGCTGTCTCCGGAATTGAATACGGTGTCCACGAAATTTCTTTTACTTGCATATCGCTCACTTTATGAGGCGACTTTGCACACAGTCTATGCCATATTCTTGATTATCCTTCTAAAACTGTTTATAAGACCCTGCCTAAAAGTCAAAAGCCCGGAGACCTCAAAATGATCTTTTGCTGAAAATCTGAAATTGCCGATAAATGAAGCGTTCCCGATATTGACTCTTGTACCAACATCGGGAACGCTTTAGAAGATTGCACGCAATAAGCTTTCCAATGTATGCTATTATACACTTCATGAGTATCCGATATCGCATGTGGTGGCTGTACTGCACCGGAAAGACAGAGTCCTCTCAAAAGATGCCGGTGTTTTCATATCGACCCTGAAGGAAAAGTTTGCGGCATACGCCGGCCCGGCCATCGCCGAAAACCGGAATGAATAAAATCATTTTTTGTTAAAAGAATTGCTGTGATTTTTTCAAACGTCTGTTTATTGCTGTATCTCAGCTGTTGTTTATATCAAGGCCTCTTGCTTAACCGGTAATATAAAAAAGATGAAACTGTGTCTTAAGGGAATAGTGTGCGCTGCGATCCTGGAGCCTCTTTTGCACCCCGCGAAGTGGATTACCCGCCGGTAGGCGGTGGTTTTGCTTAGTAAAACCGGAGATGTCGCAAAATGCAGATAATGCATTTTGCGACATCCTCTTAATATCTAGTATATATCACTCGCGTGGTCGCAGACGGGTTAAAAACAGAGATTGTGAATGGCTAAACAGGAAAAGCGGCAAAAATGCCTCATGTTACGATAAATACAATAAGCGGAAGGATGTGGTTTTGTGGAGTATGAGCTGATGAATCAATCGGTTTTGGATGAAGTAGACAAGCGAATCACGGAAAACATCGGAGCCGATGATTGGGCGCGTTCGGCGAATTATTCCATTTACCACTTCCGCCGGATTTTCTTGGTTCTGACCGGGACACCGTTAAAGAGCTATGTGATCCGGCGCAAGCTGGAGTATGCGTTGTATGATCTGTCGCAGGGCAAACGGATCATCGATGTGGCGTTGGATTACGGGTTTAAAACCCACGCTGGATTTACCAAAGCCTTTAAAAAAACATTTCGGCTATCTCCCCTCGTTGTATCGTTTGCATATTTTCGCGTCTCCGCCGCCAAAGGTGACAATCAACAGTGTAAAAATAAAACATGGAGGATTTATCATGATCCCTTATATCATTGAAATGACGCCATTTCCGGCGGCAGGCAGAACATACCACCGGAAATGGCAACATATGAAATCAAAGGACTATACGCCGTGTTCTCTACGCCTCCCGTTTCAGAATATTTTGTGCAAACCATACGGGAAACATGGAATAGCATATTGACAAAATGGCTTCCGAATTCGAATATGATAAAGCACGCAAAGATTTGAATACCACGACCACAGATGTCACGGATGGTTTTCCGGCGGTAAGGAACAAATAGACATCTGCATTCCGATCCGTTTAAGGGGGGTTGCGAAACGTAAAGCCAAAGAAAGAGACATTGAGTTTTGGGAAGATGAAATGAACCTCAGAGGACAGCGGTAAAGCCGCATAAAGAATGAAGCTTTCTGGTGAACTGTTCACTTCAAATTGACAGGGAGCAGTTCATGCTTGCTTTTCACTTCGGTTTTTTAATGAATAACCGTTTAATCCACTTTCCGTTGTATATACAACGGAAAGTTTTCGGTAATGCGGTAAAATAGAATGCGTACGATGAGGTTAACAAGGCAGTGCTTAACACCGGGTTTATCATACCCGGCTTTAAGGAGGAGAACATGAGTAAAGTGAATTTACAAATCAACACCGGTAGAAGACACGATTCCGGCTTTTCCTTTTCTCAGGATAAAAGCATGGCGCAAGTCGCGGAAGCGATCAGATCCATGCCGGCTAATGTCACGGACTTCCGCTGCCCGACCTGCGGCAACATCTACGCGAGCCTCGCGGAACTGAGGTTTCACTGCAAAAAGGCGCATACGGACAGCGTTTTGCCCGAAACTGTCATACTGCTCATTAACGGCATGAACTGCGAGGTTTTGATTGAACCGCACTGGACGCTGAAGCGCGCGCTGCAATTCCGGCTGGGGCTGACGGGCGCTAAACATATGTGCGACCGCGGTGTCTGCGGTTCCTGCACAGTTATTATGGATGGCAGGGCGGTTCTGGCCTGCACGACGCTTGTTTCAGAGTGTGAAGGTAAATGCATTACGACCATCGAGGGGATCGCAGCGGACCCGAAGTGGAAACCGCTTGTTGACGCATACTGCCGCTGGGATGCCATGCAGTGCGGATACTGCACGCCGGGTTTCCTTGTTTCCGCCAAAGCGATTCTGGACAAGAACCCGCATCCTACCGAGCAGGAAATTCGTGAAGGTCTGGCTGGAAACATCTGTATCTGCGGTACATATCCACGCCATGCTGCAGCAATTCTGGAAGCGGCCGCAAAAATGGCGAAGGAGGTTTGAAACATGGCTGATTTAGCGGGTATAAACGGATTAAGAGAAAACTTTAAGGTTGTTGGGCAGCGAAACCTCCCCGGCGTGCTCTCTCATGCTTTGGCAACAGGCGTCGCAAAGTTCGGAATCGACTATGTGCGCCCGGATATGCTTCACGCGAAATTTCTGCACAGCCCCTATGCCAACGCGAGGGTGCTGAGCGTCGATACGACAAAGGCAAGAAGCATGCCCGGCGTTGTGGATATTTTAACCTGGGAAGACGAGGACATCGTAAATCTTGTCAGCTACGCCGAGCATTGGGGTGCGCCAAGGCCCTGGCTGGATAACATAGCCGATCAGGAGGGTGCCGAAGTCGCTGTCATCGTCGTTGCGGAAAGCGAAGATATATGCGAAGAAGCGCTCAGGCAGCTTCAGGTCGAATGGGAGATGTTGCCCCATGTTGTCGATTTACATGAAGGTAAAAAAACCGATGCCTTTGTCATTCGTCCCCAGGACCGGTCAACACCGGCTTTCGGCGCTCCCGCTCCGGGCGCCTTGCCCAATCCCCCGAAGCAGGGGAATGTCGCATATTCAAACGTCATTCAAGGCGATATTGAGGAAGGCTTTAAGCAGGCCGATCACATTGTGCAGTATGACATGTATATGCCCGCTTTTGCATCTTTGATCCCAAACCCGCCCGGCTCCGTGGCGTGGTGGTCAAATGATTTCTATCACGGCGAGGGTAAAACCCTGCATATTGAAGGCGCCGTCCGCGAGCGTCTTCCAATTGCGCGCATGTACGACATGCCGCTGGAAAAAACGGTTCAGGAAGGCTTGTTCATGGGCGGCCGTTACTGCGACTGGGGGCTCAGACGGTCCCAGGAAATCACGCCTCTTCTGGCTAAACGCACAGGGCGGCCTGTCCGCTGTGTCATGACGCGGGAAGAGACCTTTGACTCCGTTATCATGAAGCAGCGCTATATGTATCTGAAGGTCGGCTTCACAAAAGAAGGCCTGATCACCGCCATTGACGATTTTTCCGTTTCCGACGGCGGTATCTGGGGCAGTTCCACCTTCGGCCATGTGGGCGATCAGAAGCAGGGACCGTATAATACGCTGAAATGCAAAAACATATCGCAGCGAATGGAAATTGTCGATTCCAATCGTTACAAGATGTGGGTCAGCGGTCAGCATACGCCGTTTAACTGGGATATCGTTACCCTTGCGCTCTATATGATTTCGGAAAAGCTGGGCATGGATCCGATTGAGGTTGCAAGACTTAACCTGCACGGCCCGTCCTCAAAGGACGATATAAATCCCGTTCCGAGTTTTGAGGCCTGCGTCGCCGCCGGCAAGACAATGATGGACTGGAACTGGCATTTATCCGGCACAAAAAAACTGCCCGACGGCAGAATGCATGGCATGAGCTTTCGGTATCAGATGTGCCCGAGGCATTCCGTTTCCGGCTACAAATGCCGGCTGGAGTTCCGCGACGGCGCTGTGCATATGCCGACGCAGGGTCCCGTTTTCGGCGCCTATATGGTTGAACCCAATGCAATGGTCGCGGCCGAGGAACTGGGACTTACCTATGAGGATATCAAGGTGGATTTCCACTATGCAGCAAAATTCTCTCCCGTCGGTGGTGGATCGGACGGCTCTACCGCATCCGCCTGGGCCATGAAGGAATGCGCGAATAGCCTTAAAAAGCAGATTCTTGAAGCCGCGATAGAATATGCGGAAAGCTGGCCGCAGATGATGATGACGCCGCTCAACGACCCGCCGCCGCCGGAGCCGGGCCCGTTCAAGGGTCTTAGGCCGGATGAACTCGATATTACCGACGGCAAAATCTATGTGAAGGCCGATCCCGAAAAATCCGTGCCGCTTGCGCAGGCCACAAACAGAGATTTGGTCGCAACCTATTCCGGAAGACCGCCCCTTGCCGCCTGGCTAGTCGGCGGCTGCGGAAATATTCTGGATACGATGAATGCCGTGTTCTGCGAGGTTGCTGTGGATACGGATACCGGTGACGTGGAAATCCTGCGTTTCGGCGCGGTCGTCGATCCGGGAAAGGCGCTTCGACCGACTTCGCTGGAAAGCCAAATCGACCAGGTCATGTTCTTCAGTCAAGGCAGCCAGCTGCTGGAGGATTTTGTGTTTGACCAAAGAACCGGCGTGAAGCTCAACAGCAATATGATCGATTATAAAAAGCCGACGATGCTTGATGTCCCGGTTGTGGAACACGCGCTGCTTGAAACGCGTTCCGGCAACGGTGCTTACGGCGCCAGCGGCATAAGCCATTCGATGGCCAACACACATCTTGTTATCACGGCAATCCACAATGCCGTCGGCGTCTGGGTAGATCCGCCGGCGACGCCCGATAAAGTCCTCGCGGCATTGGGCAAAGCTTAAGCGAGCTTCGTTGCCGGACTTTATTGACGGTATACGGCGAACGAAATCGTACGCTTACGTGCGATTATGTTCGCTGTATACCTGTTATACGCTCTGTTTCTTATGCAGGGTTGTTCACAATGCCGACAAACATCGGCAGCCCATCCGCGCCGGTAATGGCAAAGATGAAAGGACGGTCAAGAACGAAATCAACTTCATCATCCGGCGGCATTGCGGTGCCGGCAGCCATCATAACGGTATAAGCGGCGGCAGTGCAGCCTTCCTCATCGATTTTTACTCTGGCGGCATGCTGAGCTGCCGAAAGATATATGTCGTCCGTATCGGTTGTCATTGGCGAAAAGTCTGAATCTTTTGGACTGAATACATCCGTTATGCCAAGTGTCTTGAGCCCCTCTGACAAATTGATATCCGAACCGACATCGAATTTTGGGACGGCAAGATTAACGACCAAAGTTTTATTGTTGGCCCAGTCATGATTTTGAAGAATGAACGAAACCGTTTCCTCATCGCCCAGCAGCGCATCAGCGGCAGTATTATCGTCAGGCAGAATGAACCACATAGCCCCGCCTGCTTCCAATCCCTGAGCGACTGCGGAAAATTTCTCGCCCCAATAATAGGTATTTGTATCGCTTTTACGCATGAAATCACATTCAACCGCCGTCCCCCCGGCGTCTGCCAGGTTAAACAATCCTTTTTCTGTTTTGCTTTCGGAAAACACATTGTGCCATTTGCTTTTATAATAGATGGTGGTTGCCAAAGCCATGATGGTTTCCGGACTCATTGTGATTCCGGAAGCTTGTTCTTTAAGCAGACCGCCCGTCTGGTCGTTGAGCCAGTCCTGTAAAGCTGTATTGAATGCTTCGCTGCCCATCTCTCCGCTGAAGGATGAAGCATAATAATATTTCGCAAGAGATTCCATTGTTGACGGGATAAAGGAAATATCTTTATTTAACCAAAGAGAACCTGCAAGTATGCTTGTTACGGCCCCGTCATCGCGGTAGTGCGCATTCCACAGGGTTGTGGCCTGAGTCCGCAGGCTTTCAATGTCCGCGCTACCGAGCAGGTCCAGAATCTGTTGACGGCTGTTGTTATCGGTCACTTCCGCAAGCATGGCAAGCGCCATATACACATTCAGCGGAGAATAAACCTTGTTTTCACTATTGGAATCAGAAAGAAACGTTTTAGTGCTCTCTGAAAAGAACCTTTCAAGTCCTCTTTCATATCCTTCCTGCTGACGCTGAGCCAGAATATCGTCATGCCATGCATCGTATACAAACGAAAACGCTTCATCGTCAAATATTCCGGTTTTTTCGTCAACAAAAGCCATTTCATTCGGATACGGCGCCATCACAGGATATTCTGCCACCGCAATATGGTATGACATATATCCGGTATCTCTTTTCTCTTCTCCGGCGTTTTGGTCATCCACACACCCCGCAAGAGAAAATACGCATATAAAGACTAAAATAGCAGCCAGAATTTTTTTCATTGACATACTCCTCACATCATGCTATTCGCACAGCCATTTCTATTTTTGTTATCAGCGCATTTCATTGACATAAGTCATTGCATAGAACGCTATCTCCTTTTAAAAAGAGCATTATCGCTCTTTGCACTATATATAGATGGTAAAATGATCAAAATGTTCCATACTTCTATTGCGTAGCTGATTCCAAAAAAACACGGCGGATAATCCGCCGTGTTTTTTTACTGTATTGTTGTATGGCAAATAAAGCATCGGAGAAATCTGAATAAAGAGCCCCGGTAATGTGATTTGTCAACCAAGAATACAAAGTGATGGGCTATGACAGCTGCACGTTTATGGCTCTGATCTTGCTGCTGTTTTTCGGATCAACTTCGCTGTCGAAGGTGACTTTTTGTCCCTCCTGAAGCGATTTGTAGCCGTTTCCGACGATCGCCGAAAAATGCACAAAAACATCCCCGCTGCCATCGTCATTGGATATGAATCCAAAGCCCTTTTCGGAATTAAACCATTTTACCGTACCATTATTCATTCGGTACCTCCAAGAAAAAATAATTCATTTCAATACAAAAAAACAACTCACATAATTCGTCCATCAACAAAACCGTGATAACAAACCATGTGAGATCATAGCTATGATATTGAATGTAACCATACTATAACACATGGCCGGTATAGTGTCAACAGCGAAAATATGCCGGAGGTTTAAAAAGCTGGCTTTTGCGCTCTTGTCATAGCTATCGTACGTTTTCAGAATATTTTCTGTGGTGTTTAGCGTATTGACCGGGTAAACGGCCCATCTGTATCGGCGCTTTGGTCTATTTTTAGCCATTTATCACAAATAATGCTTGACTTTTACCCTGTTTTTGTGCCTATACTTATATAAATCATTTATTCACCTGATTGATAAGGAGGAACATGAATGGCAGCTTTGGATACATTTTTGAACATCGAGCCGATTGATTGTACGTATGCGGGATTGCAGAAAGATTCGCTGAAGGGCGAGGTAGCGGTTATCACGGGCGGCGCGAGCAATGTCGGTTTAGGCTATGCGCGGGCAATTGCCTGGGCCGGTGCCAAAGTCGTCGTCGCTGATCTTAACGCGGAGGCCGGCGCTGAGACGGAACGCGTTATCAATGCTGAAAATGGGCCTGACACTGCTCTGTTCGTCAAAACGAACGTAACCGAGGAGAGCGACATTAAAAATCTTGCCCGGCTTGCAATCGAAAAGTTCGGTAAAGTCGATATCCTTATTAACAATGCGATGAACATGCGTTTGAACGGCACTATACTGGATTCCCCGATCAGCGATCTTGATTCATCTTTTGCCATCTCAGGCCGGGGCGTTATGCTGGCAATCAAGGAATTTGTTCCCGCAATGATTAAACGCGGGCATGGTGTTGTTACCTACAGCGCCACACAGTTCCACTACTGTCCTCCGATGGTCGGAGGAAGCATTTATACCGCGGGCAAGGCAGCGGCAACATCTATCATGATGTCGCTGGCAAACGAAGTGAAAAATACCGGTGTCTTTGTGTTTTGCTTAACACCGGCGGGCGTTGCCCGCATCGACTTCTCCAAAATGCCGCCCATGCCGGAAGGCAAGGAAAAGCCGGACTTTGCGATGTTCGGGATGCCCGGTTTTCATGGCTTGATTCCACCGGAGTCGGGCGGTGCGGCGATGGTCTACTGCATTTTACACGCTGAGACGCTGCATGGCTCGGGCATCATTATAACCGACGCCTTTGAAGCGATGAATTATCCGTACCCGAATCCCGCGACAGTCAGAAAAAACGAATCCCGGCGGCTGTCCGATATGGAAATGACAATGGCCTTTTGTACAATGGGACCGGGTTTCGGCAAATAACACGAGGTTATCGTCAAAATCAATACATAGCCGTTTACACTTAATACTGTTCTTCAATAAATGTCTCTTACCAAAGAAGCCGCCGAAACTCTTTTTTCGGCGGCTTCTTTGGTAGGGCTATATCACTTGCAGCACTTTTTTCATGCCCGGACGGGTCCGATTTGTTCCTTACCATAACGTTCGGCAAGGAAGAGGTAGCATGAGGAGGTCCAGCCGGACCAGAACAGATACTTTTCTCCGTTTGTCACGGTTCCGACCATGGTTTTATCCGCAAGCCCGGTAAGCGCGTTACTCATATGATACATACCGGTTCTGTTAAGCATATCCAGGTAGCGCAAAGCTACTTTTTTGGCAAGCTCCGGTCTGCCGCAAGCTTCCAGCGCCATACATAAAATCAGCTGTACGGGTGTGTTTACGCAGCCGCGGCTCCAGCCATGTGCAAAATAGTCGCTGTCCAGCGCCTCTGACGCCAGGCCGTAAGGGGTCAGGAACGCATTGTCTTCAAATATGTACTTTATCGATTTGTCGATAATATCCTGCGGCAGACGTTTGCCCAGAATGAGCGTTGCAAACAGTGGCAGGCTCTTTGTGTCCGATTTTTTTAAGGTTTCACAGTTGAACGCTATCCAGCGCTCTCCGTCCCAGAATTTTTCGATGATTTTCTGCACAAGCGCCTTTGCTCCGGCTTCAAATCCCGCGCAAGTCTTTTCATCAATCCCAATCATCCTGCCGAGCTTTGCCTGGGCTTCCATCTGTATAGCGAGGTACGCGTTGAGATCCGGGGAAGCAAGCGGGAATCCGACTTCAAAGTAAGCGGCATCCTCCCATCCGGTTTCAACCGCGCTTCGGTTTTCCCAAATGCCGTCCTTGTCGATGTCTCTGCACTTAAAGAAGAACTCGGTCCATCTGACCATACCCTGATAAATATGCTTCTTATCCTCAAAGGGGATTTCGCTGTTGTCACAGTTGTCCAGCAGCCACATCAACGAGACGCCCTGGAAAGGCGGCTTCATCGCGATTTTATTGTGCGAATTGTTGTCGAGGATATCTGCAATCCTCCCGTTTGCGTCCTGATAATCAAACAGTCCGCACAGAATATTCCAGGCCAGCTTGACGTCCCGGCTCAGGCAGATAATATGGTGGGCCTGCTGCCAGCCCGAAACATGCTCGAAGATGCCGCGCATCATTTTTATCATGGTGTGCTTGAACATCGCCTCTCCGTCCGGTTCGACCATCAGGCACCAGGTATTCCAGAGCGCTTTCAGGCGCATACTTTCATATTTGGCCGGCAGGGACGGACAGACAGCCTTGGCAAAGGCGTCAAATTCGTCCTGATAATCTTTTACGCATTTTTCGTAGGAGGGATACCGGTCAAAGGGCCGGTGGATCGGGTCGATCGTAAACTCTTCGATGCCGATATCCACAACGCCGTTTTCGTCCGGTGTGATTTCAAAGTTCATGCCCACAACGCCAAAGAAGTTTCCGCCGAATGCCCTGTTGGCTTTGACTGTGCCCTTGAAGGGGATCAGCAGTGCGATGGACTCGTTGAAATCAAACTGCCAGGCGCCGTCCATCAGGTCTGTGACCGTGCTGCCGAACGGGGAGGATTTGGGTGTAAGCCTAAGCGAAAGGCCGTCAGTTCCTTTAATTCTGACAAACCGCCTCTCACCGATGCAGAAACGAAACTCACCGTAATCCGACTGCATGATAACCTCTGAATTGGTCGTGGACACTGCGGTGGGGACCGGCCGTCCGTCCTTTACGATTTCCGCCTTTATCTGCCTGTAGGTTGCCGTGTTCATCGTCGCGCCGCCGCCTCTTGTGCTGCCGATATAAAGCGTCGTCCCGGCGAACAGTTCTCCCCCCTCAACGTCGAGGAAAAATGCGAAATACGAACCCCTGCGCGAAAAAGGTGTTTCCGAAAGTCTGACAAAATGTGTGCTTGTCTTCATTTGGTTTCCTTCCTTTCATTCTTACCGTCTTGTACGCTTATAGATTTCCCGATACAGATCGGGCGTGCCATCGTTTGAGGCGGATATGACCATGCTTGTCATAACATGGTCGCCGTATTTTTCGCATAACGCATTTAGCGCATCAATATTATCCTGCAACGTTACGTTGGGCTTCATGACGAAGATAAACATGTTCGCCAGCAGCTTATCCCCGTACTTGTCCATAACCATTTTGAAATCATTCATGTACTGGCCTGTCCAGACGTCCACTCCGGCTTCCACCATGATGGGAACCAGCGGCTCAATCATCCCGCAGGAGTGCAGTTCAAAATACATCCCCCGCTTGTGGCAGGATTCCACTACTCTCTTCAAATAGGGCATGATCATCTCCCTGCAGGTATTGGGCGAGAAGAACGGCGCTCTTTGGCTGCCCCAGTCGTCATGGAAATAGATGCCGTCCGCGCCGTAATATTTCCGGAATCTGCCGATCATATCGTCGTAGAAATCCGCAAGCCGGTCAAAAAGCCTGTGCACGCCGTCTTGCTGATCGTCGTCGATGAGTGACAGCGCCGCATACTGAAATTCCATAAACGAAATCAGACGCTCAAAAAAACCGTTCATGATCCAGACTGTTTTCACCCGGCCGTCGTTTGCGATATCCTTGTTCTTTTCAGCCCAGTAATCCCAGTCCCATGTGTCCATATCGGGAAACGTGATATCTTTTTCCCAATTGGAAACATCAGGCACCTTGATCGGGTTTCCCGGCCTGACCATTGAGCCCTGCACGGACTCGACATATTCCCATTCAACGCCGAACAAATCCGGCCCGCCCGCATCTTTTAGATCGAAATCCGCATTGTCGAACACAAAGCCTCTGGCCGGGTTATCGGGGCTGATCATCGGAATGAATGTGATGAAGTCTGTCCCGCAGGGCGTCCACATCGGGTTTTCGCGTCCAATAAACCTGAAGAAATTTTCCCTTGGCGTAATCGGCGTGTTGAACTTCGGCGCCGCGGTCTGCTGCACTCCGTTCGTCTTTAGCGCCGAGTATGTTCCGATTACCTTTAACTCTTCCTCAAAATTGAAATTGCTCATTCGTTTCGTCCTTTCAATGTGTCATTATCCCAATCCTGTATCTTTTTTGTGTCCTTTCGCTTAGGTCCCGGCGGAGCCGCT
>JAAYJC010000002.1 GCA_012523085.1 Clostridiales bacterium | reverse complement strand
CCAGCTTCAGCCGGAAGCCGAGGTTTACGATCGTTTCGGCAAAAGCAATGAGATCTTTCTGCAGCGTCGGCTCTCCGCCGGAAATCACAACCGCGTCCAACAGGCCGATTCGGCGGCGCAAAAACGCATCGACGGCATCGCGGGATAAAACCCGGTGTGTGCCGTCGAGCAGCGACCGGTTATGGCAAAAGAAGCAATCGAAATTGCAGCCCGGAACGAACAGCACGCAGGAAACGGATCCCGGATAGTCGATTAACGAGCTTTTAAGGATTCCGGCTATCGTCATAGCTATACCCTGAGCACGTATTTTAACCGGTTTAGATACTCCTCGCGCTTCCCCTTGTTGTAGTTTTGCACCGGCCGCAGATAGCCGACAACGCGGCTCCATACTTCGGCGGGCTCGCCGCATTCGGGGCATTCAAAGTGCTCACCGGATAGGTAACCGTGGTTATTGCAGACTGAAAATGTCGGCGTTAACGAGATGTAGGGCAGCGTATATTGGGTAAAAACCTTTTTAATCAGTCTTATCGCCGCGCTGCGTTCCTTGATTTCCTCCCCAAGATACAAATGCAGAACCGTTCCGCCCGTATAGAGCGACTGCATCTCATTTTGAAGCTCCAGCGTTTCAAAGATATCGTCCGTAAAGCCCACCGGGAGCTGTGTTGAATTGGTATAGTAGGGTACATTGTCTCCGGCCGTAATGATGTCGCTGAACCTTTCCCTGTCCAGCTTTGCTAGGCGGTAGCTTGCGCCCTCTGCCGGCGTCGCTTCCAGATTATAATAATGGCCGGTTTCTTCCTGAATATCCTTGATCACATTGAGCATATACTGCAGCGTTTTTAAGGAAAATTCCTGCCCTTCCCGTGTCGTCAGGTTATGCTCCGTGCCGAGCAGATTCATACAGGCCTCGTTCATGCCGATCAGCCCGATCGTATTAAAATGATTATACCAGTAACTGCCCGTTCTTTCCTTTATGTCTTTCAGGTAATTGGCGGAATAGGGATACAGCCCCTTCTCCGTCTGTTCCTCAACAATTTTCCGTTTGATTTCAAGGCTGGTTTTCGCAAGATTCATCTGCTGCCATAATCTGATGAAAAATTCGGACTCGCTTTTGGATAGATAGGCCAGTCTCGCCATGTTGATGGTCACAACGCCGATAGAGCCGGTCAGCGGATTTGACCCGAACAGGCCTCCGCCTCTTTTTCTGAGCTCCTTTGTGTCAAGGCGAAGCCGGCAGCACATGGAAAGGGCATCCTCCGGCGACAGGTCGGAGTTTATGTAGTTTGAGAAATACGGTATGCCGTATTTACAGGTTATTTCCATGAACTTATCGACAACCGGGCTTTCCCAATCAAATTCCTTTGTTATGTTGATCGTCGGGATCGGAAAGGTGAACACCCTGCCCCTAAGGTCCCCCTCGAGCATCACATCGCAAAACGCCATGTTCAGCATGTTCATCTCATCTTGAAAATCGGAATAGGTTTCATCTCTGACCTTGCCGCCGACAATCACATGCTCGTCTTTGAGTGTGCGCGGTACGGTCATATCAAATGTCAGGTTGGAAAACGGGCATTGGAAGCCGACCCTTGTGGGCACGTTCAGATTAAAAATAAACTCCTGCAGCGCCTGCTTGACGCTTTCATAGCTCATGTTGTCGTAACGGATAAACGGTGCGCAATAGGTATCAAAGGACGACCAGGCCTGCGCGCCGGCGCTTTCACACTGCGTTGTGAAAGTTGAGTTGACAATCTGCCCCAAAAAGGCGCGCAGATGCTTCGGCGGCTTGGACTCCACCTTTCCGGGAACGCCGCCGAAACCGTTGATCAAAATCTGCCGGAGGTCCCAGCCCGCGCAGTACGGCCCGAAGAAACCGAGGTCATGCAGATGGATATCGCCCGAAAGATGCGCGTTTCTTATATTCTCCGGATATATTTCGTGCAGCCAGTAGTTTTTCGTAAAGGCTTCGCGGATATAATTGTTCAGTCCGTTTATGGACTTTTGCGTGTTGGCGTTTTCATTGATCTGCCAGTCGCGGTCATTGAGATATTCGGAAAACATATTGATCGTCGCGCCGATTAAGGCATTCGTTTCACGCGCCGAGCGCCGTTTTTCCCGATAGAGTATATACGCCTTCGCTGTTTTGGCGTGGCCGTTTTCGATCAGGACCTTTTCGACGATATCCTGAATGCCCTCAACATCCGCCACACCGTCAGGAAAGCGTTTTTCGGCTATGGCTATGACCTCGCCGGCAAGGCGCTCCGACAGGGAAAAGTCCTCCCCGCCGACGGCATAGGCCGCCTTGAAAATGGCCAGTACAATCTTTTCCTTTTTAAACGGGACCACCGAACGATCTCTTTTGATCATCTGATTGAGCATGAAACCAACTCCTG
>JAAYJC010000038.1 GCA_012523085.1 Clostridiales bacterium | reverse complement strand
TAATTCTACCACATAATGGACGGGATTTCCTTGCTTTTATGCCCTTTTTCTTCAGTTTTTTCGTGTTTTCCTTTCCTGTTATGCCTTGTCGCTTGCCTTGCCTTTTGTTTTGCGGAAACTCAAGCTATTTTAAAGCTCGACCGGCTATTTTATGGGCTTCTTCGGCATCTTCCCAGCTTTTAAAACCAGTTGAGCCGGTGCATTCGCGCTTTCGGATTTAGCGCAAAAAAAAGGAGCCGCGTTTTACGCAGCCCCTTGTGCAGACTATATCAGAGCTATTGGGGAGATGCCTTTACATTTCTTTCTGCAATTTCTATTGCTTTTCTGACAACGTTTCCGCAGTCTTTTGAGGTTACATCTCCCCAGCCATTATTTTTTACGATATCATAAACGCCGAGTTCCCTGGCGCATTCCATCTTCAAATTATCCGACATTATACTGCGACGTGCGCTCATTCCGTTTCACCTCTTATTGATGAATTTCATTGGGCTGTCCAGCAGTCTGCCTTGTTATCATTTTCACGATGACAGGTTATTATGCGGCGAAATCCTTTTTGAGTTTTAGAAAAGTCATGTAAGAATTCATAATGTCTGAAATTGAGGATATTTCATCAAATACCGACATAAGATTGCCGTTTTTTCCGGGAATCTATGAAATATTTGCGTATAGAAGCGAATGTTGTCACAATAGAGCGGTCCATACATACAATATATTAGCAAACCTAAAAACATCCTGGGAGGAACAGCTATGCAGAGAACTGCAACTGATTTTCATCAGATATTAAGCAAGTATCTCGGTGAAACCGTTACCATTTACACAACGAGCGGCGGTCCTTCGGGCCAAGGCTTTACCGGCTTGCTGATGTCCGTTTGCGACAGATTCGTGAGGATTGTAACGCATATCGGCACAACTCCCGCATGCGCGCTGGGCAGCGCATGCGCCTGCCCGGGAAGAGGAAACCGGGGAGGAAACCAATTCTTTTCCACCGGTTCCGTAACGGATATTCCCATTGATACCATCGCAGCATTTGTCCATAATGCGGTCTAGCCGTTGAAGCGGCAGCCGGCTTTAATGGATACAGCTGCCGCTGCGCCAAAACAAGCCTTAAATAAATACCTGAATCGACAAAAGCGTCACTTTATCCGATAATAAACATATTATACTAGGGGTTTAAACAAATCTATCCAAAGGAGTGAAATTTTGTGTCGAATACTGTCGGTTTCGTCGGTAAATTATGTGATCATGTCGGTGAAACTGTTACGATATATACAACCAGCGGCGGCCAGTCCGGGCATGGGTTTACGGGTGTCGTTTTAGCCGTCGACGAATGCTTTGTAAGACTGATCACATGCATCGGTCCGGCTCCGGGCTGCGCTTTGGGAAGCGCCTGCTCTTGCAACAGAGGAAGAAACTTTGGGCGTATTAATACGGTAGGATCCGTTGTTGATATACCCATTGACAGGATTGCGGCCGTTGTACACAATGCCGTGTAAAACTGCTCTTCAATATAACTAAAATCAGTATACGGCTGCAACGGTCTTTTAAACATAGTGTTTCATACTTCCTGACAATAATTTCGGAGCCGTCTCACACAATTGGTTCGGCTCCTTTTTGTATTCCGACAGACGCTGCCTTATAGCTTTCCGTTGTCGCCTTTTTTCGACACCTGAATATAATGAACTGAGCCTATGCAAGTTTAAATAAATTGGAGGATACATGATGAACGGATTTTCCGGCAATAACAATTCGTGGTGGATTATTATTATAATCATTGTCATTCTATTCGGTACCGGCCTGAACGGATTTCGTGATTGTTGATACCGTAAAAAGAAAAAAACTTGCTTTATGATTAGTGTCAAGCAGCGCATTTCTTTAGAGACATGTCATCCGGAAAAAGATAACCATCATTTGATTTAAGGCGATTGAAGCACGACATTTCGCACCTTCAAGTAGGCGGTACATGCCGGTTGGAGGTGTTTTTTTTGCGTTTTACATCGGCATTGTCAGTTTATAAAAAGCCCGGACAAGCAGTTCGGCCATGGCCCGGGCGGAATCCGACAAGTCATTGTCAAACCATTTTTGTATCGCGCCGACGCAGCCCGTTATGGCAAAGGCGTAGATATATTCGGCTTCTTGTTTCGTTATGCCGCCCTTCTTGATCAGGTTTTCAATAATTTCGTCGTAAACCAGCATCATGATCCGCTTTTGGAAATGTAAATCGCCGCGGTCATTTAACAGCAGTCTGCACAGCAGAGCGTTTTCTCTGATATAGTCGAAAATTTTCTCAACCATGTCCACGGTATTATGCCAGTCGGATTCCCAAGGCGCTATCCCCGCCTTTTCATATCCCGACAGTTGGGCGCTGATATTGTCGAGCAGTTCGTTTTCAATCTTCCGCAGCAGATCGTACTGGTCGGAATAATGCGCATAAAACGTGGCGCGATTGATGTCCGCATTTTCACAGATCTCTTTGATTGTAATCTGTGAAATATCCTTTTGAGTCAGCAGCCGGATAAAGCTTTCCTTCAAAGCCATCTTCGTATATTTGACTCTTCTGTCTTCCTTAACCTCTTTCATTGCAGCTCCTCAATTGTAAACTTTTTTTGTCTATTCAACATTTTTAAGCCTTTTGTCGGGTGAAAAACACATCCCAATAATCTGTTTGTTGACTGTAATGCCCCCGAATTATATTATACATTGTGTTAGTTGTCAACACTGTGTGCAATATCTTCAAGGAGGATAAAGGGCCCAAAAGCCAATCCGTTTTGCCCGGAACCGGCTTTTCGCCCGCCTGATATTTATGAAATTCCTATCGAATGCCATTCTTTCACACCGTAAATTCGTGCTTATACTTTTTTGCGCATTGGCTGCCGTTTCCATACTTTTCGGGGCGTTGGTTGAAGTGAATTACAAAATTGCGGATTATTTGCCGGACGACGCGCAGTCCACCACCGCAATCCGGATTATGCGTGATGAGTTCGGCAAAGAGCTGCCGAACGCCAGAGTTCTCATAACCGATGTAACGGTGAATGAGGCGCTCTCTTATTCAGACCGCATCGCTGCGATTGCGGGGGTATCGTCGGTCAGCTGGCTGGACGACCTAACCGGCCGCAGCACGCTGCTTTCCGTTCCTATCGCGTTTATGGATCAGACTATTCTGGATCAGTATTATAAAAACGGCGATGCGCTGATTCAGATCGCCATTGAAAACGGCTCGGAAAAAGACGCGGTGGCGGATATCCGCGCGCTCCTCAAGACGCATCCGTCCGAAACCGCGGTTTCGGGCGAGGCGGCTGAAACCGCGATGGCACAGGAGATGTCCGTTTCAGAGGTCAGAAACGCGATGATCATTTTGCTGCCCGTCATTATTCTCATTTTGATTTTAACCACCCAATCCTGGATTGAGCCGCTCTTGTTTCTGTTTTCCATCGGAATGGCTGTTATCATCAATATGGGTACAAACGTTTTCTTCGAAAAAACATCGTTTATCACCCAGGCAATCAGCCCGGTCTTGCAGCTTGCGGTATCGCTCGATTATGCGATTTTCCTTTTGCACAGCTTTAGTGATTTTCGGTCGGAACACGAGCCCAAAACCGCTATGAAGCTTGCCATGAAAAAGTCTGTATCGGCGATAGCCGCCAGCGCGGCCACGACGGTTTTCGGCTTTCTGGCGCTCTTGTTCATGCGCTTTGACCTCGGTCCGGATCTGGGCTTAAATCTGGTCAAGGGCATATTGCTCAGCTTTGTCTCCGTCATGGTCTTCCTTCCCGCTCTGACGCTTGCCTGCATTAACTTAATCGACAAGACAAAGCACCGCAAGCTGATTCCGAATCTCAAAGGGACGGGTAAACGGCTCACGAAAATCAGCATGCCTTTTTTAATCCTCGCTGTGTTAATTGCCGTACCGTGTTATCTGGCGCAGTCGAAGATCGAATTTTCTTACGGCATGGGCGATATAACGCAGGCAACCCGCGCCGGACGGGACGCCGCTTTGATTGAACAGCGGTTCGGCAAGGAAAACGCGCTGGTTTTGCTGGTTCCCGTCGGGGATACGGGCGCTGAAACGCTGCTATGCAAGGCTCTGACCGATGTCCCTCATGTGACCGGTGTCAGTTCCTACGTCAGTTCCGTAGGCTCCACTATTCCCTCGGGTTATCCGGAGCCGGACATCACCGATCAATTTTATTCCGAAAAATTCGCGCGAATAGTCCTGTATACCGACATGAACGCCGAGGGGCCCGACGCATTTGAAACCGTCGAAAGGGTATCGGATACAGCCGGTGCGTATTATGACACATATTATTTGTCCGGGCAGAGCGCCGTTCTTTATGATATGAAAAACATTGTTTCCTCGGACACTAAAACAGTCAATCTGGTTGCCGTCATCGGAATTCTTCTTGCTTTACTGCTAACCTACCGGTCGTTCAGCCTGCCGCTGCTTCTTGTTTTTTTAATCGAAACAGCAATCTGGCTGAACCTCTCATTGGCTTATTTTTCAGACCAATCCTACAATTTTATCGGATACCTTGTCATCAGTACCGTTCAGCTTGGCTCGACGGTCGATTATGCCATTCTTCTGTCTGACCGCTATCTCGGCAACCGGAAGAAGCTGGCAAAAAAAGAAGCGATGTGTAAAGCCCTCGGGGACAATATCACGGCAATACTGACCTCCGCTGTGATACTGGCAACGGCAGGTTTTACACTGGCCCTTACGTCCTCCAACAGGATCATCTCGGAGCTCGGGCTCCTGTTGGGCAGAGGGACGCTCTTTTCGCTGTTGATGGTCATATGCGTTTTACCCGTACTGCTTACTTTGTTTGATCGTGTCATTGAAAAAACAACGCTGAAAAACGGCTTTCGCAGGAAAAAAATAAGTCCGCCGAAGCCCGAGTAAAAACCCCGATAAAGGAGAACACCAACCATGAAAAAAATAACCATAGCCGCAACTGTGATTGCGCTTTTGATTTCGCTGTCCTCTGTTGCCGCCGTTGCGCCGAATATACCGCCGAAGGAAGAGGTTGTGTACGGCATTTTGAATTATGACGGAAATGTCGAAGAGATCTATGTCGTCAACAGTTTTCGAGGCGGTGATATCACAGATTACGGGACGTATTCATCGGTTTTGAACCTGAATACGGCAGACGCCATTACAAAAAACGGCGATGAAATAACCATTCAATCGTCCGCCGATAAACTTTATTATCAGGGAACGCTTGTGTCAACGGAGCTTCCCTGGAATATTGAGATCCGGTATATGCTAAATGGCGCACAAATTTCCGGGGCAGAGCTTGGCGGCAAAAGCGGTGAGCTGGAGATCAAAATTGCCGTCACCCGAAACCCGAATGTGAATCGCTTCTTCTTTGACAATTACGCGCTTCAGATCGGGGTGACGCTGGATACCGACCTATGCGGTAAAATCGAAACGAAAGACGCAACCGTCGCTTCAGCCGGCACCGACAAGCAGCTGAGCTATACTGTTCTGCCGGGCAATGACGCGGATATATCTATCAAAACGGATGTCCGTGATTTTGAAATGGACGCACTGTCCATAAACGGCATCAGGCTGTCGATGACAATGAATTTTGATACGACTCAATTGCTCGGAGATATGAACGAGCTCATCGGCGCAATCGCCGGGCTGGACGACGGGGCCGGCGAACTGCAAGCCGGCGCTGCCGAGCTGACCGATGGTATGAAAACGTATGTTTCGGGCCTGCTGGAATTTTCAGGCGGTATGGCAAAGCTGAATCTCGGGGTGGGCGATTTAAGCAACGGTGCGGCCTCTCTCTCAGACGGCTTAAATGAGCTTACTGCGCAAAACGAAGCGCTGCAAATCGGTGCGCAGGATATATTGCAATCGGCCTTTGACGCGGTCAATCAGCAGCTTGCCCTGGCTGGCATGGAGAATATGGTCCTTACCCCGGAAAATTATAAGGCGGCGCTGGAAAACAACCCGATGCTTGCCGATGCCCTGGCGCGTCTGGATGGCGCCGTTCGCTTTTCACAGGGATTGACAGAATACACAAACGCCGTCGCCCAGCTTGGCGCGGGCGCTGCGGAGCTTAAGGACGGCATAGACGAACTGAAATATTCCGTATCCGCTCTTAGTTATTCGGCAAATGAACTGTATAAAGCGGGATCGGATATCGGGGACGCGATGGCAAAGCTGAGAGACGGCCTTTCGGCCTATAAAGACGGGACCTCGGAATTAAACGCAGGCCTTTCCGGCATGGACGAGGTGATGAACCGGAAAATCGATGATATTCTAAAGCCCCTGACCGGAAACGGGGAGCCTGCTGTCTCCTTCGTATCGGAAAAGAACACCGGCGTCACAGCCGTACAATTTGTGCTCAAAACAGCAGCCATAGAAAAACCGGCAGCCGGCGTGCCCCCCCAGCCGGAGCCTGCTCCGCTGAACTTCTGGCAGAAGCTGCTTAGGCTGTTCGGCATCAACGCATAACCCGCGCATAAAACAATACTGTTCCTCGGTAAACCGAGGAACAGTATTGTTTTATGCGCGAAAAGGTGTCTTATCGGCTTCTTTTGAATATGATGATACAGAATCCGTTTTTTTCGCGCTGACTTAAAGGAGTAAGCGTGAAAAGAATTTTCACGTTGTGCCGCTTAGCGGCAGAATGGAGGTTTATATGATCATACATATTGTCAGGCCCGGTCAGACCCTCAGCCGGATTGCCGGACTGTATGGCGTCACGACCGCTGCCATCGCGGCAGTCAACTCTCTGCCGGACACAAATACATTGCTGGTCGGAGAAGCGCTCGCCATTCCAACGCAGGATAGGCTGTATACGGTCAAAACCGGTGATACCCTGTGGAACATCGCAAATATGCTGGGTACGACCGTTGGGGCCATCGTACAGAAAAACAACATCGCTAATCCGGACCGCCTCGAAGTAAATCAGATTTTGCATATCCCGGCCGGCCGGTACACGGTCAAAACAAATGACACCTTACTTGGCATTTCACAAAACTTCGGTGTTTCCCTTAACGATTTGGTCAGAGTAAACGGGATTTCAAACCCTGATTTGATTTATCCCGGAAATACGCTTGTCATTCCGCTGAGAATAGACAGGCCTCCCATCGAGGTTAACGGCTATATCTATATCTACGGAGAGCCAGCCGTTCCGATTATCAGGGAAAACGGCGGCAGCCTGACCTATGTTTCCCCTTTCGCCTATCTGATAAAAGAAGACGGCAGTTTGCAGTCGATTGACGACAGCCCGGCCATCCGGGAAGCCTACCGCTTGAATATCGTTCCTATGATGGCTATAACGAATTTCACATCGACATCCCGCGGCGAAAACCTTGCGCACACGGTTCTGGCCGACCCCGTGATCTCCGAGCGCTTACTTGATAACATAATCGCTGTTATGCAAGATAAAGGCTATCTTGTTTTGAATGTCGATTTTGAAAATGTTCTGCCTGACGACCGCGAGTTGTATAACAGCTTCCTTTTACGGACGGTTAACCGCCTGCATCCGCTCGGCTATCCTGTGTCATCCGCGCTTGCGCCGAAATACGGCGCCGAACAGGCCGGTCTTTTATACGAAGCGCATGATTACGCGGCGCACGGCAGAATACTGGATTTCGTCATTTTGATGACCTATGAATGGGGCTGGCGGGGCGGCCCGCCTCAGGCGATATCGCCGATCGGGCCGATTAAACGGGTGCTTTCATACGCGGTCTCCGTGATGCCTAAGGATAAAATCTTCTTCGGATTTCAGCTTTACGCCCGGGACTGGCTGTTGCCCCATCAAGCAGGCCGGCAGGCCGAAACCTTCAGCGCACAGGAAGCCCGGCGCAGAGCGGTCAGATACGGAGCGGAAATACAGTATGATGAGCAGGCGCAGTCGCCCTTTTTCCGGTACAGGGACGAACAAGGCAGAATGCATGAGGTCTGGTTTGAGGACGCGAGGAGCGCTCAGGCGAAGTTTGACGCCGTCAAAGCTTATGACTTAAGAGGCATCAGCTATTGGGCGCTGGGGTACCCGTTCCCGGAAAACTGGTTCCTTTTAAATGAGAATTTCACGGTCATAAAGCGCCCAATACCATTCGGCTGATTATCAGGCTTTCTTGATCCTAATTGACTGGATTTGTGTCGTATTTTGCGGTATACTGAAAAGCAGGAAAATGACTTTACTCAAAGCGCTTATATAAAGAACGAGGAGCTTTGATATGGATCTTGAATCGATCAGGCAAACCGCATACGGTTTGATGGAAAAAAGGGCAGCCGATGAATCAGGCGAAATCGGGGATGCCTATGATCACGGCCAGCGTGTCGGCAGGCTGGTAATATCTCTGAGAAAGTATATTTTACCCGATGATGACAGCTATGACAGGCTGTTGACCGTTGCTTCGTGGTTTCATGACATCGCCGGCGATCATGATAACCATGCCAGGCAAAGCGCGGAAATGACCGGCGAACGGCTTAAAGAATACTGCAGCGGCGCAGATATCCGAAAAATTTGCGCTCTTATCTCCGGCCATGAGGACCGCGTATGCGACAAAAAGCAGCTTTCCGATTATGTAAAGCTGCTTCAGGACGCGGATCTGCTGGATCATTACGGTGGATATGAACTGTGGGACGCGTTTCTTCAGGCGAAACGTCATGGCTATGGTATCCCGGATGTGATAGAGCAGTCTAAATCCGCCCGGTTTGAAAAACTGCTATATAACAGGCAACTGCTCAATTTTGATATCAGCAAGCTGATCTTTGACGACCGGCGCGAATTCATCAGCGCGTTTTACAAAAGATTTGCGGTAGAAGGCACAGGCGGAATCTGGAACGGGGATTTGATTTTGAGCTATTTCTATAGCTTAAACAATTAATCGACACAGGTCTGATCTGCCGACATCAAGGCGCGCATAAAACTGATGGTCAGCTCTATGTCTTCCCGGCTCGCTTTGCGGGCCAGCATGAACAGCGCAAGGCATTCCCCGCGCGCTCTGAGCAGTTCGATATACGGCCCAAAGTCCAAAACCGCCTGATCCCGGTCTTTGGGTGTTAAATCGTCGCTGCTGATAAGGTCATCGACTGTCGTGTTGAGTACCTTAGCCAGCTTTCCGAGCTTATATCGCCGGATGCCGTCCGAATTGCCGCTCTCCCACATCAACAGCGTTTTTTTATCGACATTCACAGCCTTGGCTATGTAATCAACGGTCAGCCCCTGCTGTTTGCGCAGCGCCTTTATTTTCTCGGAAAAGGTCATCGGCCGACTCGGTATGTCAGAAACCAGCTCAAACGCCTTTGCAAGCTGCCTTGAAAACATGGACGGCGAATTATCCGGCACATCCCCTTGGTCTGTACCTGAAGAAACGGCAGGCTCCTCTCTGTTTGCCGGCTTCGCTGCGCTTACCTCTTTGGCTTTTACAGGCTTTGCCGGTTTAAGCGCTTTTTTTTCACCGGTTTCTGTGAGCAAAGCGGCCGGAACGCCGAAATACGCGGCCATTTTTGTTATGCCGTCTTTGCCCGGCGATCCGCCCTTGTTCTTCCAGTAGGAAACGGAGCTTCTGTAAAAGCCCATATCTACCGCCGCCCGGCTCGGTGAAACGCCTTTTTTCGCGCACAACTCCGCATAAATATCATAAAACAAAAATGATCACCTCGATGTTTGACATTCAGCCGTTACCGGCGATGGCCTATGCAGGCCGGGACAAGGAAAACCCGGCAATGCTAGCTTTCCGCCGCGGATGGCATTTTGTTTTTTATGTTTTTGTTGCTGTTTCTGACAAAGTTTATCACATCGCCCATAATCAAAATAATACCGCATATGAAAAACCAGATCATCAAAATAATGATGGACGCTATGGAGCCGTATACCAAAGAATACTGGGTTGACAGCTCAATAGTCCAGGAGAAGAACATACTGACGCCCACAAGCGCGACAGAGGCGATAAATGCGCCGAGGATCCTCGGGTTTCCGGGCTTCTCGCGCGGCGCGGAAAGCCGGTAAATACCGTATATGATGACCAGAAGGATCACAAACAAAAGCGCGAATCTGAGCCAGCTCCAAATATGTCCGCCGAGTCTGGACAAACCCATATGCTCGGACGCCAGCCGGATAAACCAGTTTCCAGTTACGATGACCACCAAAGACAGATAAATGGCAGCAAGAAAGATCAGCGAATATACCACGCTGAAAACCGTCGGCCAGAAACCCTTGTAGCGGTGCCTGCCCTGTATCTCCGACATAATGCCCATAATCGAGCGAAACGCCGCCGATGAGGAGGTAAAAACCAGCATTAATGCACCCAAAAGCATCGCGGGCGAAAAATTGACATTCACATATTTCACATAGTCCGATATGATTTTCAAGGTTGTCGCCGGTATGATGCCCTGTCCGTAGTTTAATATCTCCGCTTCGCTTAAGTTCAGGCTGCCCAGCATGGCATTGAGGCAAATCAGCAGCGGAAATATCGACAATGTTAGGCAGTAGGACAGTTCGGCCGCCGCCCTCGGCACTTTTTTCTTCAAATAGATATGAGCCAGCTGTTTAATAAACCGGAGCATGTCGCCCTCCACTTTCCATACAGCGGATCCGAACACCCGGCAAGATAAAACCGCAAGGCACAATCAAAACCCTTTGGGTTTAGAGCAGTCTCCTGTTCAGCGGTCCGGATACCACCTTTTCCTTTTCATCCCACAACCTGGATACAATGACCGCAGACAGTACGATGATGGCTGTTATACCAAAGTATGCGCAATCGGTCGCCACTTTATTTAAAACCGCTTCGGTCGTATATAGCGCCAAAGGAAGCTCGGGGATGGATCTGAGAACATACGCAGCGGGTATAAACAGCCATGACGCATTGCGTCTTTTCCCGTACAGCGAATACCAGAGCAGCCGCGTTATCGCAACGCAGATCATGAAGAAGCAGATGAACTTAGCCGCGGTATACAAAAACGGTGCAATCGGCTGGGCGGCAAGCTCCTCCATTGTTTGTTGAAAACTTTCCCTGTCTCCCGGGTTGACCGTACTGAGTACATGAGCCATTCCCTTTTCGTTTATCGCAGAGGCAAAAGACAGCCTTGTGGCCGCGTTAACAGCGCCGTCCAGTATCATCGGAACCAGAGCATAGCCAAGGCCGACCGAAATCGGTGCGCCTAATGACTCATATCTTGCGGAAAGCAGCCTTAACACGATATAAATACCGCTGACATTGACAATGCCGATAATCAGAGCCTGATAAATCGCGTACGGAACCGGGCCAATCGCCTGCATTCTGTTTTCCGGAATCAGGTTGCTGAGCAAAATACCCTGGACAAATATCCCGAAAAAAACCGCGCCCAGAATACCCGCAAAAACCGCGATATAATTAATTTTCCGTTTAAACGCGTAAAAAATGAAATACAGGACAGGCAGCGTACTGCAAGCCAGAAGAAGGATGATCATGGCGGTAATAAAGCTGCCCGAAAAAACCAGCTCTTCTACATTTTCCATTAAAACACCACCTATTTTACTGCTCTTAAGCTGAACTGAAATACAACCGTGACCGTACTTGCTGTTTTATATTAAACGGATGAACAGCATGTCAGACACGGTCATTTAATATATTTAACTTATTTTTCATTTTAAAGAGAAAAATAACCCGCGTTATTTTGCAAATCAGTATTAAACGGGCGGCAGACGCCGCCCGTCATCCCACGCCGATCATCCCGCGTGGGATCATTCGCGTTTTATTTTGAATTGAAGATCTCCAGAATTTTGGTAAAGGGGTCCTCCTCGGGCTCCTTTTTCGGTTCCGGCGACTGGGGCGCGGGCTTTTGCTGCGCCGCTTCCGGAGCGCGCTCTCCGCTGAATAAGCCCGGCTGAGACTTTGCGTCGGCGGTTTTGGCGCTTACCGTCTGCGCCTTTTCATCAAATCCCGTGGCGATGACGATGACCCTTATCTCATCGTCCATGGAATCGTCAAACGCCGCGCCGAATATGATATTCGCGTCGGGATGCGCGGCGCCCTGTACCAGGCCCGCAGCATTTTCAACTTCCTCAAGGCCCATGTCCATTGAGCCGGTTATGCTGACCAAAACGCCCCGCGCACCGTCGATGGAGGTCTCCATCAGCGGGCTTGACACCGCAAGGCGGGCCGCCTCTTCGGCCTTGTTTTTGCCGCTGGCTCTTCCGACGCCCATATGCGCATAGCCCGCATTTTTCATGATCGTCGTCACGTCGGCAAAGTCGAGGTTGATGAATCCGGTGTTCTTGATCAGGTCGGATATGCTTGTGACGGCCTGATGCAAAACGGAGTCGGCAATCTCGAAAGCATTGAACATGGTAATCTTCTGGTCTGTCGCGTATTTGAGCCTGTCATTGGGTATGACCAAAAGGGAATCCACTTTTCCGAGCAGTTCCTGAATTCCGGCTTCAGCCTGCAGCATACGGCGCTTGCCTTCAAAGTTAAAAGGCTTTGTTACCACGCCGATGGTTAAAATATCGGATTCTTTTGTAATGTCGGCAACCACCGGCGCCGCGCCGGTGCCGGTCCCTCCGCCCATACCGGCCGTGATAAACGCCATGTCGGTATCTTCAAAGGCCTTTACAATATTGTTTCTGTTTTCCTCAGCGGATTTTCTGCCGATTTCCGGATCGGAGCCCGCGCCTTGTCCATGCGTGAGCTTCTCACCGATTTGTATCTTCAGGTTCGCGTCTGAAACAGCCAGAACCTGCTTGTCTGTATTTATTGCTATGAAATCGACACCCTTCGTGTCTGATTTGACCATTCTGTTAACGACATTATTGCCGGCTCCCCCGACACCAACAACCTTTATGTTGACCACATTATCCGGACCCGTTTCCAGCGAAAATGGCATTGCATTAACCTCCTGTATATTTTAGATAGGCATATGTTCCATATTATATTAAAAGCAAAATGCTATTTACTCATTTTTTGATAATTTTATCTCTATTTGGCTATGAGGTCAATAGCAAACGGCGCATTTTACGCACGAAACGAAAAAAACCGGTAAACATAATCGGATGCGGAGACGATACCGTCTAGTCACGGTTGAAGAACTTGACCAGTTCATCCCATCCGTCGTCGGCATTCTCCTGCCTGACCTGCTCCTGCGTCTGTTCATGCTTCAGCATTTCTGCCGCACTCTTTCCGGGTTCCGCTTCCGGCGCAGATACCGCTTCTTTGGTATCGCCGGCCTTTACTTTTTCGTCAAAATCCGTTGCGATGACAATGACCTGCAAAGCGTCCGCCAGCGATTCATCGAAATCGACGCCGAAAATGATGTTGGCGTCCGGATGCGCGGCGGTCTGAACCCTTCCGACTACGCTTTCTATATCCTCCATCGTAATGTCCATTGAGCCGGTTACATTAATCAAAACCCTGCGCGCGCCCTCAATTGAGGTTTCCATCAAGGGGCTGTAAATCGCAGCTTGCGACGCTTCTTCGACCTTTCCTTTTCCGCTGGCCTTTCCAACGCCCATATGTGCATAACCGGCCCCCAGCATAATCGTTTTCAGATCGGCGAAGTCCAGATTGATAAAGCTTGTGTTCCGCAAAAGATCGGCTATGCTGATGACGGCCTGATGCAGCACATTGTCGGCAATATCGAAGGCATTGGCAAAGGTTATCTTTTGATCGGATACCTGTTTGAGCTTTTCATTTGGAATCACCAGCAGCGTATCGACATACTCAAGCATCGCGCTGATACCGGCCTCCGCTGTCCGCATTTTCGTCATCCCCTCAAATTTGAAGGGCTTTGTTACGACACCGATAGTCAGAACGCCGGCTTCGCGTGCGATTTCCGCCACAATCGGCGCCGCGCCCGTGCCCGTACCGCCGCCCATTCCGGCTGTGATAAAGGCCATATCGGTTTCCTCAAACAGCTTTGCGATGTTATTCCGGCTTTCCTCCGCCGATTTCCGGCCGATATCCGGGTTTGCGCCGGCTCCCTGCCCATGTGTCAGCTTTTCACCGATCTGAAGCTTGAAATCGGCACCGGACACATTCAAGGTAGGCTTGTCCGTATTGATATTAACAAATTTGATTCCCTCGGTACCGCAGGATACCATTCTGCTGACAACATTGTTGCCGGCCCCGCCTACACCGATAACCTTGATTCTCACAACATCTTCCATTCCGTTTTCCAATGTGAACGCCATACCTTTCCCCTCCATGAAGCGGCCGTTTTATCGGCTGCATTTATCTTCCGTTTTGGATTTTCTCCGCATGATGCGCTAAGGCGGATGACTCCGCGTGCCGATACATCGGCTGTTGGCGATAAAACTGTCATTTTGAGCTGTCCGATATTTCCGGGAAAGGCCGGGCGGAAGCTCCGTTCATAAACTCAGTTGGGAATAAAATGCGGTTCTCTGTCAGCGGCCAGGATTATTCGTCCGGTTTCGCCGGCCGAGAGCTGGCTTAGCACTTCATCAAGCTGTTCTAACTTATAGTCTATCCCTTCCTGTTTTCCCAATTCTATGGTAAATCGGCCCAAATAGGAAAATGCCGCGTTGCCTGAGTCGGTCATATCGATATCACCTATATCCGCCTGCATTTGGCGGCTGAGAATCGCCGTTAATAGTTCAGACAGATAGGTAACCTTATGGTGAGCCTCCTGACTTAAAGCCAGCCTTTCACCTACTTTGGGAAGTATCGGCTCTATGCCCTTTACGGTAATCGTGCCGATGCTTCCCGAACGGTCTGTTTTCTCAAGGATCTTGCAGTTTTTATCTATTATATAATATCCGGCTCCAAATGCAACAGATGCAAGCGGATAGCTCTCTTCAATTCCGATCACAACCGTGTCAGGCAGCCGTCTGGATATTGTCGCTTCGTGCACATAAGGCAATTGACGAAATATCTTATTCGATATTTGAAATGCGTTGATGAAGATCAGGTTGTCGCCTTCTTTAAGCCCGGAGGCCGCAATAATATCGCCCGCTGTGTACCTGATATTCCCTTTTATCTCAATGTGAGAGATCTTAAAAAAAACGCTGATACCCGCCGCCATTACGGCCACCATAATGATATACACAATAGGTTTGAACAGGGTGCTCCGTCTTCTTCGCCTGCGGCGCCTTACGGTTCTATCGCGTTGTCTTGACTGCTCAGGCCGGCCCGGCGTTCTGCCGTTGGCGCCGCTTGTCATCGCAAATCACCTCTTTGGTTATAAGTCCGGTGCATAAAAGCCTATAGCGCCGCAACAGCCGATGCTTATTTTTTACAAAAAAGCTCTTAACATACACGGATACGGCCACGGCGTTTTTTTGATATTGGCGCTTGAGATGTTCAGGCGCCGGACGTTCTTCGGATATCGGCGCCAAGCGCTTGAAGGGCGTTTTCAATTTTGTCATATCCCCTGTCGATATGATGAAGCCCCGATATTTCGCTGATGCCCTCGGCCCCGAGCGCCGCGACGCACAGCGCCGCGCCTCCGCGAAGATCCGTGGACTGCAGTTCGGCGCCGTGCAGACGGTCGACGCCACAGATAATCGCCGTTTTGCCCTCGGTTTTGATCTCCGCGCCGAGCCTTTTAAGCTCCTCAACATGCCTGTATCGGTTTTCAAATATATTTTCCACAAAAACCGTTGTCCCCTGGGCCTTCAGGCATGCGGCCATGACGGGAGGCTGGGTATCGGTGGGGAATCCCGGATACGGGCTGGTTATAACCGGCTTTACGGCTTTGAGTCTTTTTTCCTTACGCGCTGTGATAATTCCTTTTTCCCTGTCGGCCTCGATTTCACATCCCATTTCATTTAAAACATCGATAGCTGTCGAAAGGTGCTCGGGGTTAACATCGGTAAGACGAATCGAGCCGCCCGCGGAAGCCACTGCCGAAAGATATGTTGCCGCAACGATCCGGTCCGATATGACCGTGTGTTCGACATGGTTTTTCGTCGGCATACTTTCAACGGTGATGATAGAGCTTCCCGCTCCGCTGATGGAAACGCCGAGCTTTATCAGATACGCCTGAAGATCCCAGATTTCCGGCTCCTTTGCCGGGTTCGTTATAACCGTTGTCCCGCTGCTCCGGCAAGCCGCCAGCATCGCGTTCTCGGTAGCGCCCACGCTCGGTTTCGCCAGATGCAAACGACAGCCCTTGAGCCTTTTGGCCTTGCAGACAATTTTTCCGCCGTTATCATCAATCTCGGCGCCAAGCTCACGCAGAGCTGCGATATGTAAGTCGATTGGCCTCGGGCCAAGTTCGCACCCGCCCGGAAGGCTGAGCCTTGCTTCGCCTGTCCTTGCCAGTATCGCACCCAAGAAGACAACCGATGAGCGCATTTCCCGCATCAGCGCGTCGGGTATGTCGCTTCTTATCATGCCCGAAGAATCAATACAGACGCTTTCGCCATCGCGGCTTACCTTGCAGCCGAGATGTTCCAATATGCGAGCCGATACGTCTACGTCTGCCAGTCGGGGACAATTGTGTATAATACTGACGCCTTCCGCCAGAATGGAAGCCGCCATGATCGGAAGCACGCTGTTTTTTGCTCCCTGTATACGGACTTCTCCGTTTAACGCCCTGCCGCCATTTATTCGCAGTATGCTCATGACTTATTTCCTCCGCATAAAGAATGGGAGCAACCGGCACTGCCGCCGCTTCCGAACCATACTATGCGGAATTTCTTCTATAAGTTAATGCGGTTTTTACTTTATCAGATTTAAAACCGACTGAATAATGTTATCTGTGGCATCCGGCGCGTCCATGGTTGTCATGGCGGCGGACATCCGGCGCAGCTTTTCTCTGTCCTTTACCGTTTCGGCAATTGTGCGGTATAAAAGCGCCGGTGTGCAGTCTTTTTCTTTGATCATAAGCGCCCCGCCCCGGTCGCGCAGCACCACCGCATTTTTTTCCTGATGGTTTCCGGTGACATATGGCGACGGGATCAGAATCGCCGGTTTACCGAGCGAAGCCAACTCGTTGAGTGTAACCGCTCCGGCCCTGCTGACGACCAGATCACACACGGCCATCACCTCCGGCATATCGTGCAGATATGATTTAAGCTCGGTGTGTTTTAAGCGTTCATGCCCGAGCGCCGCCAGGTCTTTTTTTATTGTCGTCAGGCTTTCTTCGCTTCCGGTGACATGAATATGCGAAAATAACCCCTCTGCCTCATTTTTTGCGATGACCTCGGTGATCTTTTCGTTCATATACCGCGCGCCCAGAGAACCCCAGACCGAAAGCACCGCCGGTTTCCCCGAAACTTTGGCCCCGGTTTCGGCTTTCTTTTTGCTTTTGGAGCGAAAGCCTTCTCTGACCGGTGTTCCTGTATATTCGATGTTTTTCGCATTTTTAAAGTGCACGGCACTGTCCGCAAAGCCCAGCAAAACCCTGTCGACGCGTCTTTCCAATAGCCTGGTCGTCAGACCCGGGATCGCGTTGGACTCGTGCAAAATGGTCTTCACGCCCATGGCGTTCGCCATCCTGAGCACCGGATAGCAGACATAGCCGCCCGTTCCGATGGCGATAACCGGCCGGAATGCCTTGATGATCTTCCTGGATTGTCTTAAAGCCTTTGCGTTTTTGCCTATGGCCAGGAGGTTATGCAGAATGTCGCCGGGCTTCATGCCGCGATGAAAGCTTGAAGCCTTCACGCTTGCGATCGCATAACCCGAGCGCGGGACCAGTTCAAGCTCCATATTGTCTTCCGCGCCCACAAAAAGAATATCGGATTCCGGAAGCAATTCCTTAAGCCTGTCGGCAACCGCGATGGCGGGATAAATATGCCCGCCGGTCCCGCCGCAGGTAAACAGAAAATTCATAACCTCACCCCTCTTATCATTGATTGTCTAAACGACATTTTACGGTTTATTCCGATGAACCATAACCGCATGATTTTTATCGGGTGAACCGGCCATCCCTGTTTTGCCGCCTTACTTATCCTTGATGTCTCTTGATATACTCAGTATAATCCCCATTTCCAGCATTTGCAACCATAGCGCGGTTCCGCCCGAGCTGAAAAACGGAAGCGATATTCCCGTGCACGGTATCAGATTCGTGACGACCGCGACGTTTAAAAATACCTGAAGCGCGAGAAGGGCGGATAAACCGGTTGCCACCAGCGAACCGAACCTGTCCCTGGCATGCATCGCAATCCAAAAACCCCTGATGATCAGCAAAGCAAACAGTGCAAGGATCAAAACCGCACCGATGAAGCCCAGTTCCTCCCCGACAACGGCAAAGATGAAGTCATTGTGTTCTTCCGGGAGATAGAGATATTTCTGTCTGCCCTGCCCGAGGCCGAGTCCGAGCAAACCGCCGGAACCGACCGCGTACAATGACTGCACGATCTGCCATCCGCCGTCAAGCTTCTCGGCAAGGGGATCGCGCCATACGTCGATGCGCTCACGGGCATAATCAAAATTCGGTAAAATCAAAACAACAGCCAAACAAACGGCAATGCCGACGACAACGAACCAGCGTATTTTTGTGCCGCCTGCGAACATCATGACGGCGCCCAAGCCGAGAATAATAACACTGGCGGATAAATGCGGCTCCAGTATCAGCAGCCCGACCATAATCGCTATGACAACGACAAACGGAACAACACCGTACCTGAATGTTTTCATCTTATCTTTGTACAGGCAGATCATCGATGAAAAAGCCAGAACGAGAGCCAGTTTTGCTATCTCCGAGGGTTGGAAGTTGGTGATCTTCAAATCAATCCAGCGCTTTGCCCCGCCGCTTTCCACCCCGATAACGGGCACAATCGCCAGCAAAACAATGGAGAAAGCCAGAAGCCAGAAGGAAAACTTCCGGAAGGTAGATACCTTGACCCGCGAAGCAATCAGCATCAGCGCAATACCGCTGACCGAGAAAATCAGCTGCCTTACAAAGACATATGTCGCGTTTCCCGACTCATAATACGAACGGGCAAAGCTTGCCGAAAGCACCATGATCAGACCGATGAGCAAAATGACCAGTGTCATGCCCAAAAACGGCAGGTCCATCGATCCGCGTCTCGGCGCGGAATGATCTTTTAATAAACCGGTATTTTCGCTTTCCGTTTCCGGTCTGTACTGTAGCATTTCTTCGGGAAATCCGTAAACTGCCATACTTGACCTTTCCTTTTACAGGTTATATCTGTCCATGATACCGATCCAGGCAATAACCGAAAACACAATGGAGGTTATCGTGAATACGGTAAAAACCTTTTTTTCACTCCAGCCGCTTTTTTCAAAATGATGGTGAATCGGCGCCATTTTAAAAACGCGTTTACCGTGTGACAGCTTAAAATACAAAATCTGGATGACATCCGACAAGGTTTCTATGATAAACACCATCGCCAGCGGGATTAAAACCAGCGGCATATCCAGCGAAAACGCGAGCGCACAAATCGAACCGCCCAGAAACAGCGAGCCGGTATCGCCCATGATGACTTTAGCGGGATTGAAATTGAAAATCAGGAAAGCGGCAAGCCCCCCGGTGAGGGCGGCCGCGTATATACCCTGAACCGCCATACCCCAGCTGAAGGCCGCGGCGGTAAAGCACAGCGCTATCGGGATGGAGACGCCGGTAACCAGCCCGTCTACCCCGTCGGTGATGTTGACGGCGTTAACGGTTCCGACGATGACAAACGCGGCAAAGACAAAATATACCGGCTCCGGAATCGGGACCGTCACCTGTAAAAAGGGTACATAAAGATTCGGGGTCAGATAGCCGAGTTTGCGCAGCATCAGCACAAAAGCGACCGCCACCACCAGCTGAAGCATGAATTTCTGGATAGAGGTCAAACCGGTGTTGCCTTTCTTCTTTACCTTCTGATAATCATCCAGAAAGCCGATGATGCCGTAAATCAGCGAAAAAACCAGAATAGCCAGATGCGCATAGCGGCCGTCTTTGATGGCATTAAGTCCGACCGTAAAAACGGCGGCGGTCATTCCGCAGATAAAAATCAGCCCGCCCATTGTCGGCGTCCCTTCCTTGGATAAATGCCAGATCGGACCGTTTCGTTTGATGCTCTGCCCGATTTTCAGGCGGCGCAGAAGCGGTATGATTATAAAGGCCGCGGCAACGGAAACGGCAAACGAAACAAAAAAGCCTTTAGCCAGAATGCTTGTCATTGGTTTTAGCTCCTCACCCATATTGATACCCGTCAGCCTTGCGCAAGGCCGCCGAGTATTTCCGACACAATTTCGCGCTCATCCATATGATATCTGGTTTTCCCCACGATTTGATAGGTTTCGTGACCCTTGCCGGCCAAAATAATCAGATCGTCTTTTTCGGCGTTTTCTATCACCCAGCGGATCGCCTCGCGCCTGTCAATGATGACCTGACAGGGGGTTATGCTTCCTGCCATTCCCTCAAGAATGTCCCTGATGATGTCTTCGGGATTCTCTGTACGCGGATTGTCTGTCGTGACCACGGCAAGGTCAGACAGCCGGGACGCTATTTTGCCCATTTTCGGCCTTTTCGTTTTATCCCTGTCGCCGCCGCAGCCGAAAACGATCACAACCCGGCCCTTTGCAAAGCCCCGCGCGGTAAGCAGCACGTTCTCCAGCGCGTCCGGGGAGTGCGCGTAATCAATCAAAATCGTAAAATCGCAGCCCGGCGTCGGTACGGTTTCAAATCTGCCCTTGACGCCTTTTAGTGTTTTCAGCGCATTAGCCGTCCTAAAGGGGTCTATCTCCAGTGCCCTTGCGCAGCCGATAACGGCAAGCGCGTTAAAAACCGAAATTATACCGGGAATGCCCAGATATATCGGTACGGTCATGCCGGAAGAAACGGCGTCAAAGGTCACCGAATCGGACCGCAGATTGATATTTTCTGCGCGTACATCCGCGTCTTTTTCATCGGCAGCGAAAGTGAGCACAGGGCAGGCAGCCGCGGCTATCAGCCTTTTTGACGCGTTGTCGTCTAGGTTAAAAACGCCGGTTTTACACATGGAAAACAGCTTTGCCTTCGCCGACAGATAATCATCCATATTCCTATGGAAATCCAGATGATCCTGTGTTAAATTGGTAAATACGCCGACATCGAATGTGATGCCCGCCACGCGCGACAGCGCCAGCGAATGTGAGGATACCTCCATCACCGCGTACCGGCAGCCCGCTTCGGCCATTTTATAAAGCAGCTCCTGAAGGTCGCGGGATTCCGGCGTCGTGTACTCGGTTCCGATTTCCTCGTCCCCGATCATATTCCGGTTGGTTCCGATCAATCCGGCCTTTTTCCCGGTACAGATCTCCAGCGTGTCTTTTATCAGCGTTGTTACGGTGGTCTTTCCGTTTGTACCCGTTACGCCGATTACGGTCAGTCGGTCGCCCGGCCTTCCGAAAAAGTTCGCCGAAGCGACGGCAAGCGCATAGCGCGTATCAAACGTTTGGATATAGGGGCAGTCAGCCTCGGGCTTTTCTTCACACAGCACCGCAACACACCCGTTTTTCAGAGCGTCTCCGATATACCTGTGCCCGTCGGTCTCAAACCCTCTGACCGCGACAAAAAGCGAATTTTTCGATGCTTTGCGTGAATCATAGCAAATATCCGCTATCTCCAGATCCGGAGACACGTTTTGCGCCAGAATGTCGATGTCCCGCAGCAAATCCAAAATACGCATGGTTATCCTTTCTTTCCCGCCGGCGGCGCTTTTCTCATGTGGCGCTTTCTAGAATCGTCGAATTGTTGTCAATTAAAGTGACCTGAATGACACTGCCCACCGTGATCTCCGTGCCCTCTTCGACATCCTGCCGCTGCACGATGATTGTGTCCAGACCCGAGGACGAAACGCCTGTGCTTCTGATATACAGCCCAAGCGCATTGAGCCTGCTTTTCGCGTCCGTGTAGCTCATATTCAGCAGGCTTGGCATGATAACCTTATCGGCGGGTCTTTCTTCGCCCGCGTACAATATGATGGTCGAGCCTTGCGCGACATAGACATTGGCCATCGGAATCTGGTCATTGACCGTTGCGTCGCTGCCCTCCACTTTGACCTCAAAGCCGAGCGCCTTCAGCGTTTTCTTCGCTTCCTCAACATCCAGGTTCTTTACATTCGGCAGCAGCACATCCGTGCTCGCGTTTTCCGCATTGTTATACACCGGCTCAACGCCGATATAAGGCAGAACATCCGCAAAGATATTGCCCACAACCGGGGCCGCCATGCGTCCGCCGCTGATATAGATATCGGTATCCCGGCTCGGGCTGTCAAGCAAAACCAGTACGGCAATCTTCGGATCGTCCGCGGGCGCAAAGCCGACAAAGGATACAATATACTCGTCTGTGTCCTGACCGATGTTTTCGGAGGTACCTGTTTTCCCGGCGATCCGGTAACCGTCCACATAGGCGTTTTTTCCGGTACCTTCTTTGTCGGCAACAACGCTCTCGAGGATGGCGCAGACCTTTTCGGAGGTCTCCTCGCTGATGACCTGCCGGACGACAACCGGCTCCGCCGTTTTAAGGACATCCCCGTTCGGGGAAATAATCTTCTGTACGACATAAGGCTCCATCAGATACCCGCCGTTGGCAACGGCCGATACAGCCGTAACCAATTGCAGCGGTGTGATGTTGAAGGTCTGACCGAAGGAGGCCGCGGCAAGAGACGACAGGTTGTCGGGGTTTTTGAAGACGCTGTCCTTCCACCAGATGGGCTCGCCCTCCCCGCCCATATCGACGCCTGTTGCGTCCATGAAGCCGAACGCCCGTATATAGTCATAAAACCGTTCCGCGCCGAGCCGTAAGCCGATGGTGACGAAGGCTACGTTGCAGGAATGCTGAGCGGCCTTTGCCAGTGTCTGGCTGCCGTGTCCTATGGACTTCCAGCATTTGAGCGGATCTGTCCTTCCCTTTACTTCCATTGAGCCGCCGCAGTAAAAATCGGAGGATTCATTCACAATCCCGTCTTCCAGAGCGGCTGAGAGCGTAATGATCTTGAATGTGGAGCCGGGTTCATAGGAATCCGCAATCGCCCGGTTTTTCCACTGCCCGAACAGCGCGTCATTGAGCGCCTTCTGGTAGGCCTCTTCCTCCAGGTCCAGTTCCATCAGCTTTGCCTTGTCTTCTTCGTTTAAAACGGAATAGTTGTTCAGGTCATAATCCGGCAAGGTCGCCATGCCGAGAACCGCCCCGGTGTTGACATCCATGACAATGCCCATCGCGCCGTTTTTTACATTATAATCGCGTATCGCCTGTTCCATATGCTTTTCAAGATAATACTGTATCGTTGAGTCGAGTGTTAAAACAAGGCTGTTTCCGTCGACGGCGTCATAATAATTCTCATATTTGGTAAACAGCATGTCGGTGCCATCGGAGGTGGTTGCCCGCACAATCCTGCCGTTTACACCGCGCAGGAAGCTTTCATAGTAATTTTCCATGCCGTACAGACCGTTGTTGTCGGTCCCGACAAATCCGACAACCTGTGCGGCCAGGCCGCTGAAGGGGTAGTACCGTTTTGTGTCCTCAACGATATGGACGCTTTTGAAATCATATTCGTTTTTAAAAGCTCTTATCTGGTCCGCAACGTCCTTCTCGATTTTTACAGCCACCGTTTTATACCAGGATTTTGTGTCTTCCCATTTGGCCATGATAGACTCATAGCTGACGCCGAGAATCTCCGAGAGCCGCAATGCGATCAGCGAAGAATCCTCTTCGTATTTGAGCATTTCAACCGGGCTTATGTAAACTGTGTCCACGCTCGCGCTCATGGCGAGCACCTGCATGTTCGCGTCGTATATCGTTCCCCTGGAAGCGTTGATGGTCGTTTCCCTGACCTGCTGTTCCACCGCCTCGCTTTGGTACAGGTCATGGGATTGTATCTGTATTTTATACAACTGCGCGACCAGAACGGCAAAAGCAACTATGCCGCACGCTACCATCAAAACCAGCGTACGGCGGATGATCTGAGCATTGGGCTTCAAGATCTTGCGCTTTTTCTTTATATCCATATCTATAACCTCGCACTGCTTACCGAATGGCTTGATATATCGTATTACACAGATGTCCCGAAATATTCCTCCATACTCCGTTTTCAGCGTCATCAGACGAGATTAAATTATCTGAAGATATCAGAGAGGGTTGTCAAAATGGAGCTGAAAAAATCAAGCAGACCGGAGCCGCCCTGTTCGGTATGTAAAATCTCGGCCTGATCGGCAGCGTCGGTGCGGATATAGAAAATCTGGTTATCGCCGGGTTTGGACATACCGAGTACATGGGTCGCGTAGCTTTCAACCGCGTTGAGGTCCAGCGCGCTTTCGTATTCCAGCTGCAGCCTGGTTTCTTCATCTTTGAGCGTCTTCATCCGCTCCGTCAGTTCAACCGTTTCGGCGGATATTTTTGTCAGACTCACATAGGAAAGCAGCGTCACCAGCATAAGCGCGGCTATGCAGATGATGCCGACGACGGAGAACGCGGAAATACTCTGCTTTTTAAGGGCTCTCGTCCCCTGTCTTTCTCCGGCTCTGTGGTATTCGCGGGCAGCTTCGGCTCTCTCCTGCTCGGGTACCGGTATGTCTCTTGCCGGTACAGCAGGTACAGCCGAATTATAAGCGAGGTTACCGTAAACGGCCTGCGCATATTTCGCACTCATCGATCATTCACTCCCTGTCTGTTTTTGGGGATTATATCCTGCGTCCGCCGGCGGATCAAGAGTACTGTGGAACGCAGCGTTCCGCGACTCTGAGCCTTGCGCTTCTCGCCCTCGGGTTCCTTTTTATTTCTTCATTTGACGCTGTTATGGGTTTCGGTGTAATAACTTTCAATGTTTGTATAAAGCCGCATACACACACGGGAAGATCCCTCGGGCATGTACAGCCGCTTTGTCTTGACCGGAAAGAGAGCTTGACCAGCCTGTCCTCCAGAGAATGGAAGCTGATCACGGCGATTCTCGCGCCCGGCTTCAACCTGTCCGGCGCGGATTCCAGCAGCGCTTTAAGGCCTGTCAGCTCATCATTCACCTCAATGCGGATTGCCTGAAAAGTCCGTTTCGCCGGGTGCTGTTTTTCCTTTAATGCGGCAGCCGGCATGGCCGATATGATCAGCTCAACAAGCTCCCGCGTTGTTTCAATCGGTTTTTTATCCCTGCTTTTTCGGATGGCGGCCGCAATTCTCGGTGAATACCGCTCCTCTCCATATTCGTACAGGATCTTTTTGAGCCTTGCCTCGTCGTAGGTATTGACGACATCAAAGGCCGTGCGTGGATTTGACCTGTCCATACGCATATCGAGCGGCGCGTCCGCCATATAGGAAAACCCTCTTCTGGCATCGTCCAGCTGCGGCGAGGAAACCCCAAGGTCGAAGAACATTCCATCTACGTTTTCTATCCCGAGACTGTCAAGGATATCGGCGATATCCGAATAATTTCCGTGTATAAAGGTCAGCTTGTCCCCGAATTCATGAAGCCTTTCCTTTGCCGCATTCAAAGCTATGATATCACGGTCAATTCCAATGAGCTTTCCGGTTGTCAGCGCTTTTGCTATCAAATGCGCATGTCCGCCGCCGCCCAGCGTACCGTCAACATAGATGCCGTCCGGTTTTATCTTCAGCGCTTCTATGCTTTCGTCCGGCAGTACGGATGTATGGGAAAAATCCAAAGCGGCACCTCCGTTATAAGCCAAGCTCTTTCATGGCAGCCGCAATATTCTCCGGCGTCAGTTCCTCCGCTTCAAGCTTCGCGTACTCGCCGCTGTCCCAGATCTCCGCGTGATTGGAAAAACCGATAATCGTCACGTTTTTTTTCAATACGGCATATTCCCGGAGTTTTTGCGGAATCAAAACCCTTCCCTGCGCGTCCAATTCGCATTTTGACGTGTTGGCGAACATGACCCGCATTTTCCTGGATTGCGACATCGGCAGAGCGTCAAATTTATCACAAAAGGCTTTCCAGCTGCTTTCCGAATATACAAAAAGGCATCGGTCCATCGAAATGGTGACATAACAGACATCGCCCAGTTCTTCTCTGAGCTTTGCGGGGATAAACAGCCTGCCTTTGGCATCTATCGAATGCTGATATTCACAGGTCATTGTCCCCACCGCCCTTTCTTTTATGGGATAGCTCAACACATTTAACCACTTCGCCCCACTACGTATCTGATTATAATATAATGTAAACCGAAAAAGCAATAGAAAATATGAATTATTTTTACTTGTTTATCGCCCATTTTTCATATTTTACCTCATTTTCCGGTATTTCAAACGTATGTTCGATGATTTTTTTCCGGTCTGTCCGAGTTTCATAAAAACCGGGCTTTCCGCATTTATTGACAAAAATTGCGCATTGTGAAATAATGCGGCTATCGGATGATTTCCTATGATGTTTCATGATAAAGGAACTGATCGGTTTGAGCGAAAAGATTGTGACCGGCAAAATTTATGATATACAGGGCTTTTCTGTTCATGACGGCCCGGGCATTCGCCTGACGGTTTTCCTGAAGGGCTGCCCGCTACACTGTCTCTGGTGCCACAGCCCGGAATCTCAGGCGTTTCATACGGAGCTCAACTGGATGGAGATTCGGTGCGCGGGGATAAAGCTGTGCGGAAACTGTTTGGATGCCTGTCCGAACGGCGCGATATCGCCGGGTATAATGAAGAAACCCGCTGCCGGCGGGGACGAAATCCAACTGGTCGAGGTAAACCGGTCGATATGCGTAAACTGCGGTAATTGCGCTTCAGCCTGCAGCTCAAAGGCCTTATATATGTGCGGAACGGACTACACGGTTGATGAAGTCATGGACCGCGTCATGAAGGAGCAGCCGTTTTTCAAGCGTTCCGGCGGAGGGGTCACCATCTCGGGCGGCGAGTGTCTGTGCCAGCCCGAGTTTACGAGAGCGCTTTTGAAGCGCTGTAAGGAAAACGGGATACATACGGCGGTGGATACCTCCGGTGCCGTTCCTTTTTCCGTCATCGAGTCTATTTTACTTTACACGGACCTGTTTTTATACGACCTTAAATGCATGGACAGCGACCTGCACAAAAAAGCCATCGGCATACCGAATGAACTGATACTGGAAAACGCAAAAAAAATCGCCGCTAACGCCGGCAGGCTCCAAATCAGAATACCGATTATCCCCCGATTCAACGATTCCGAGGAATCCTTTGACCGATTCGGGGCATTTATCCGCGAGATTAAAGACAGCGTTGATGTCGTTCAGCTTCTGCCGTACCATAACATGGGCACGGTTAAATGGGAACGTCTGCAGAGAAACGCGCCTGTATTGGAAGCCGTTGTACCCTCTGACGCGCTTGTCCGGGAAAGAAAAGCCAGGCTCGAGAGTTACGGGCTAAAGGTCATGATTCACTGAGCGTTCAGGCAAAGCCTAATTGGCTCAAAGCCTATCGGTCTTTGAGCCAATTAGGCTTTGGGCCGATGAGTAAGATAAAGGCTGTATACGATGCCGGTTTTGTCCGGCGCCGTATACAGCCTTTGTTGTTCTCATTTAATGCCTGCTGAACAAACGCGTTTGTTCAACAGGCATTATTTAATCGTCCAGCATATTATCCAAAATCCTGCAGGCAGAGCACACTAAACCCGGACACTTTTGGGGTATGATGCCATCTTCACCGATCTTCGCTTTTTCCTCGGGGATTGATACATCATACCCCAGAAGCTCTTTACAGCGAAGCGCGCCGTTTTCTTCCTTGAATCGTCTGATGAATTCGCCTGTTCTCGCGTTCATGATCTGTTTGCCGATGTCGTCCTTCGGTTCACTAAAGCCGTATTTGAGGCCCAGCGCCATAACAGCGCCCGTAACGCATCCGCAGACCTCGCCGACATGCAGTCCGCCGCCGAACCCGGAACCCAATTTCAGCGCGTCTTCTTCATCCATTCCGAGATCCTCCGCGCAGTAGGACAGTACGGTCTGGCAGCAATCATAACCCAAATCAAAGAGCCTGTAAGCCGCGGTTTCCTCGGTCATTTTTTCACGCATTGCCTGCACCTCCGTTATTAAGACATTGGCGTCGCTTAAAAAGACAATGGGGAGTCTTTTTAAGACATTGGGATGTCTACCACCACTATACCATATTCGGCGTCCAGATCATCATAAAATATTTCGGAAAAACGGTTTTCCTCGTTGAGCTCTTCAATCGATTCCCACGGGACCAGATAGTGCATTTCGCCGCCGTTTTGCGCAATCAGCGCACAGTCTTCCAGTTGTTCGGGAATAGTGCCGCTGATGATCGAAACGCAGTAATAACTCGAGCTGTTGTATGAATTTATTACCCAGATCTCTCTCGCTTTCGCGCTTGCAGCGTACATAACAGCAGCGGGAGACGACACAGCGGAGGGCTGCGGAGCCGGCGCCGCTGTCGGCTCCGGGCTTCTTTCCGGGTCAGACCCGCCGGCCGCGAGGCTATCAGCCGGCGCCGCGCTGCCGAGACTGCCATGCTCGCCGCCGCCTTCTAAATTTTCATCATTTTTATGCTCCGTGTCCGCGGCGATATCCTCAAAGCCATAGCCCGCACCCAAAAGCCCGGAATCCTCTTCCGTTTCTTCGCCCCTCGACATGTATGCCTCGTCATATTTGAGGGATGACTCTGGCTCTTCGCGCTCTTTTTCGCCGCCGGAATCGGCCATCGCCATCGCGTCGGCATATTGCATTTCAGCCGTATTTTGGCCCGTCGGTTTAAATACATCCGCAGCGAACAACACCAGAACGATTACCGCCGCCGCGGCAAAACGCCCGAACAGCGTGAAATATTTCCTTTTATCGCGTTTATCCGCTCGGTTTTTGAGCCTGTCCATGATTTCGGTTACCAGTTTATCCGGCGGTTCGATCAGCATGTCGGAAAATTCATTGGACAGCACACGAAGTGACGAGAAGAGCGATCTGCATTCGCTGCATGCTTCCATATGTAAAATGAGCTCTTTTTCTTCGTCAGGCGTAACCTCGCCGTCAATCGCGGCGCTAATCAGTTCGTTGAACTTATCACAACCTGTCATGCATCTCACTCTCCTTTCTTCTCTTTTGACGATGCTTTGCAAAAAAAGTTTCCTTGCGCTGAAAGATACTTTACAAGATTTGATCTCGCCCTGAATATCCTGGATTTCACCGTTCCGATTTCCAGATTCAGCGTCTCCGCGATCTCCGCATAACTCAGGCCGCCGAGCTCCCGCAAAATTAAAACCTGCCTGTGATCCTCCGGAAGCTTCTCTAACCCATCGCTTATGGCCTGCCTGATTTCCGCTTTTTCATAGAGCGCCTCAGGCTCGTAGCTGACATCCGATATCTCAATCTCCTGTTCGGTGTTCGAGTCATTTATGTAAACCAGCGGGGATGTTTTCCGTTTCTTTTCCCTGCGCAGAAAGTCAATACACAAATTTGAGGTCAGCCGGTAAATCCATACCCCGAAGCTGCTGTCACCCCGGAAATTTTTCAGCGCGTTATAGGCCTTTATGAAAGCTTCCTGCGATATATCATATGCGTCTTCCGTGTTTTTCGTCATTTTCAGCGCAAGATTATAGACCTTTTTCTGATTATCGAGAACAAGCGCTTCAAAGTCGTTTATATGGCCATCCAGAACACGCCGGATGATTTGCATTTCTTTATCCCGGGTCACTTTTTCACCTCAGTTCCCGTTTAATCCCCTCGGTTATGTCCGCTAACTCGCCGAGCGTTTCCGCTTTCGCAATTTTATTTTTGAAGTATGAAGCGTGCGCAACGCCGCGCAAATACCATGCATAGTGTTTCCTGGCTTCCAGGCAGGCAATTTTCTCGCCTTTTCTTTCCGCTGCCAATCTGAACTGCCGCATTGCCGTATCCAATCGGACCGAAAGCGGCGGAAGCGGCAAAATGCCTTCTCCATTAACAGCGGCTTCGGCGCGCCTGAATAACCACGGGTTTCCCATAGCCCCGCGTCCGATCATCACCAGATCGGCGCCGGTATGGCACAGTATCCGGACGGCATCCTCCGGCTCAAACACATCGCCGTTGGCGATGACAGGGATCTTGACGGCCTGTTTTACCTTTGCGATGATATCCCAGTCCGCCTGACCCGAATACAGCTGAGCCCTTGTCCTTCCGTGGACGGTAATGGCCGCGGCGCCCGCTTCCTCGGCAATCACAGCGAGCATGACGGCGTTACTTTCGCTCTTGTCCCAGCCTTTTCGCATTTTGACCGTCACCGGTATGCTGACCGCCCCGCAGACGGCTTCGATGATGCGCCCACATAGCTGCGGGTTTCGCATCAAGGCCGAACCATCCCCGTTTTTTACGATCTTACCCGTCGGGCAACCCATATTGATATCCAGAATTTCGCAGCCGGATATTCCGGCGGCCAATACGGCCGCCTCGGCCATCGTGTCGGGCTCGCTGCCGAAAATCTGCGCGCAAAGCGGCGCGTCATTTTCATCGCGCATCAAAAGCGATTTTGTTTTCGCGTCCTTATACACCAGCGCCTTCGCGCTGACCATTTCGGTATAGGCCAGCGCCGCCCCCTGCTGCCTGCAGACGATCCTGAAAGCAAAATCGGTGACTCCGGCCATCGGTGCAAGGACAAGCCGGCCCCGGATCTTTACCCCGCCGATGCTTACCATGAAATTTCAAGCCCGACAGGACAGTGATCCGAGCCGAAAATATCGGCGTAAATCGTCGCTTCCTTTATCTGCGCGTTCAGCTTGTCGGACGTCAGGAAATAATCGATTCGCCATCCTGCATTGTTTTTTCGGGCATTATTCATATAAGACCACCATGTATATGCCCCGGTCGTATCGGGATACAGATGTCTGAATGTATCGGTAAATCCATGCGCAAGCAGAAGCGAAAACTTTTCGCGCTCTTCGTCGGTAAAACCCGCGTTGCGCCTGTTTGTTTTCGGGTTTTTCAGATCGATTTCATTGTGCGCGACATTCAGATCCCCGCAGATGATAACGGGTTTTTGCTGCTGAAGCCCGGTCACATATTCTCTGAACGCGTCCTCCCATATCATACGGTACGAAAGCCGCTTCAGCGCGTCCTGCGTGTTGGGCGTATAGACATTTACCAGAAAGAAATCACCGTAATCGAGCGTTATGACCCTGCCTTCCTTGTCATGCACCTCAATGCCGAGCCCCAGCGTTACGGCTTCGGGCTGGTATTTTGAAAACACCGCCGTGCCGGAATACCCCTTCTTCTCGGCGGAGTTCCAATACTGCAGATGCTCCGGCGTATAAAGCTCAATCTGGCCTTCCTGAAGCTTTGTTTCCTGAACACAGAATATATCGGCGTCGATCTCATCAAAAAAATCACCGAAGCCTTTTTTCACACAGGCTCTCAGCCCGTTTACGTTCCATGACAGCAGTTTCATTCGGCCGCCTCCCCAATCGTTGTATGTACTTTGCCGGACCCTGCGCCGTTTTGCGCGGTCAGCATATAAATCGGTTTGCCTTCCCGGTGAAACTTCTCCTCGTAATCGGTCATAATGCCGTTAACCTCGTTTTCATGCAGGTTTTCCGATACCATATTGAGCAAAAATCCGTTTTCCTTCATGGTATAAACCGTATAATCAAAAAGCTCACGGTTGTCCGTTTTGAAATGTATTTCTCCGTTTTGCCTGAGCACGGACCGGTAGCGCGTGAGAAACGCCGGCGCCGTCAGCCTTCGCTTTTCATGCCTTTTGCCCGGCCAGGGGTCGCAGAAATTGATGTAGATCCTGTCTATTTCTCCCGGCCCAAACAGTTCTTCTATAAAAAATACGTCCGCGCAGACAAACCGGAGGTTTCGCAATTCGGCTGAAAGCGCGCGTTCCATCGCCATAACCAGCGCGTCTTTGTTCCGTTCGATGGCGATGAGCGCAATGTCCGGCATCGCCTGTGCGGTTTCTGCCGTGAATTTTCCCCTTCCGCACCCCAGCTCGATAAACACCTCACGGCAGCCGGGCAGCGTCCGACGCCAGCACCCCTTATTTGCCTGCGGCTCTTTGACCAGAACGGAGGACGCCCTCTCGATTCTCTGGTTCAGATTTTTCTTTCTTCTCATCCTCATGCTAATAACCTCGCCGGTTTTATTATCGTTTAACCGAACCTGTTGCCGTCTTTTATCGATTCTAGCATAAATGCGTTCGTTTTTCCATAACAAATGAATACAACGCATTTTTGCATAAATTGCTTGTGTAAAAAAGCGTTTTGCGCTTGACAGAGTATGCTATGTGGTGTATAGTATTGCGCAAAGGGAGGTATGCACATGGATCCGCAGCTGAAACGGGGACTATTGGAGGTATGTGTTCTTACCGTACTCAGAAACGAGGAATCTTACGGATACAAGATCATCAAGGATTTAAGCTCTGTGATCGAAATCTCCGAATCGACATTATATCCGATTTTGAAGCGGCTGGAATCCGGAGGATGCCTGATTGTTTTTTCCAAAGAGCACAACGGAAGACTCAGAAAATATTACCGGATAACGAAGGCCGGTGAAGAGCGCATCAAAGCATTTCTAGAGGAATGGAAAACGGTAATGGATGTCTATCACTATATCATTGACGGGGGGTAGCGTGAAAGTGCTTTCACGCTGTGAATGTACTTTCACGCACGGAAGAAATCGATTTGGCCGCCATTTGCAGGCGCGATACTTGTATCGCGTTTCGCACAATCGATTTTTCCTGACTATTTGTGCCGCCGCTTCGCGGCAGAATGGGGGTTTTTATGATGACAAAGGCTGAGTTTCTAAACCAATTGCGCGGCATGATATCCAATCTGCCGCCGGAGGAGGTCGAGCGCACAATCGGCTACTTTTCCGAAATCATTGACGACCGCATAGAGGACGGCATGAGTGAAAAGGAAGCGGTCGCCGGTATGGAGAGCGTTGAATCGGTTGCAAACTCGCTGGTACCCATGCAAACAGAACTTAAAGACATGAGGCAGAACAGTTATTTAGCGTCCCGGGTTCGCGCCATTTTTCTCAAGGATGTCAATTCTCCGGTAAGGCTTGTCTGCTCTGACAGCGATTTGATCACACTGGACTATTATGAAAGCAGCTACAAGGCCTATCATATCGATCTCAGCCAATCGGAAGAACTGGTCATCCGCTGCGAGATTCTCAGGAAGTGGTCCGGGCTGTTCGGCTTTAACTACGCGTTCAGGCCGTTTACGCTCGGCATTCCGAAGACATACTTTGGGAGCCTGACGCTGGAGACAACAAACGGGTCGATTTCATCCGGCGGCGTTGATGTTTCAGGAAGTCTTGCCCTGAAGACCTCCAACGGCCGGATAACCGTCGAAAACATGACCATCGGCAAACTGCTTTCTTTGAAAAGCGCCAACGGACGCCTGGCTCTTACCGGTTTGAAGGCAGGCGAGATATCCGCCCGGACCTCCAACGGCAAAATTGAAGCTATAAATGTCAGAGCCGAGCAAAATGTTGCGCTGGAGAGCAGCAACAGCGGCATTCATGTCGAGCATCTGTTTTCAGGTTCATCAATCAGGCTGGTTTCCTCCAACGGTAAAATCAGCGGGCAGATTGACGACAGCCTGAGGACCTTCAACGTCAAGTCCCGAACCAGCAACGGGAGCAGCACATTGCCGTCTAATATGGGCGGCGGCACGAAGGATCTGAATGTCTTTACCAGCAATGGCCGCATCGACCTTGGCTTTCTTATGTAAGCAGCTCAAAAAGGGCGCCGCAAAATGGCCTGTGCATTTTGCGGCGCCCTTTTTGTTGGGCTGATTATGTTTTAAACCCGCGACACAAGCGTATTATTCGGTTTCGTGGTCGCGGGGGGCGGAGCGCAGCATGTCCAAACCGTGCTCAAGCGCGGGGAGCACCGCACAAAGGTTTTCCCTGGCGGCCTTTGGGCTGCCGGGCAGATTGATGATCAGCGTATTGCCGCGGATGCCGGCTGCTGCGCGAGAGAGCATTGCGCGGTTCGTGATCTTCGAGCTTTCATAGCGCATGGCTTCCGGGATACCGGGCGTCATGCGCTGACATACCGATTCGGTCGCCTCCGGGGTCACATCGCGCTTTGAAAAGCCCGTGCCGCCGGTCGCGACGGTCAAAGCAATATCAAGGCTGTCCGCCGTGTGGATAAGCTCCCGCTCGATTAAGTCTTTCTCATCGGGTACAATCGATGTATATTTTACCTCAAAGCCCGCCTCTTCCAGCATTGTTCTGACCATAGGGCCGGCTAAATCCTCCCTTTGGCCTTGATAACTTTTGTCGCTTACCGTGATGACGGCCGCACTGTACCTGCTCACAGGCACCCCTCCTTGCATTTAGCAATTTATCCGATACGCCCATTCCGGGAAAAATCGATGCTACAGCGCTTCAGCGCATAGCGCTGAAGCGCTGTAGCATTATCCTCTGCCGAAATAACAGGTAGGATAATGGCAGACCTTGCAGCACATGCAAAGGCCGCCCTCGCCCAGCCCGGCGATATCCTCTTTTTTGATCTCAATGCCCGCGAATATGCGCGGCAAGAAGGTATCAAGGCTCGTGATCGGGAAGTGCATCGAAGCGCCGGGTACGCCGAGCAACATCGTCTTGCCGAGATATGCCATCATCAGCATGTTGCCGGGCTGCATCGGCACGCCCTGCGTAACGACCTTCGCGCCGCTTTCCCGGATTGACGTGGGGGTAAGATCGTCCGGGTCAACGGACATGCCGCCGGTCAGGAAAATCAGATCGGCGTCTTTATCCATAAAGTCTTTTATGGCTCCGCTGATCACGGAAAGATCGTCCGGGCATTTGACAAAGCCCAGAATATCAGCGCCGTAGGCCGCCAATTTGCTTTTCATAACAGGCTCAAACCTGTCTTCAATGCGTCCGTAATAGACCTCGCTGCCGGTGATAATGATCCCGCATTTCAGCGGCTTAAACGGCAGAACAGAAAAAACCGGGAAATTCTCGCGTGCGATGCCCAATGCCTTTTCCAGGTTCCGGCGTTTTGTAACCAAAGGAACGATGCGCGCGCCCGCCAGTTGGTCACCCGCCTTTACCTTTTGATGATTCGGTATGCAGGCGACCGTGAAATCGTCAACGGCGTTTATTGCCCTAAGCGCTTCGCGGTTTACCAAAAACATACCGTCAATCGCGGCACTCAGCGACATTTTGCCCTCCGAAGGGCCTTGAAAAACGATGTTATCCCCGGATATGGCTGTGGTCAGGGCAATAGCGCAGTCGTCCTCATGCACCTCGTCAACGCCGGGTTCCCATACGAACACATGGTACTTGCCGATATCGAGCATCACCGGGACATCCTCTTTGGTGATCACATGGCCGCGCTTGAACCGGGCGCCTTTTTGTCCATCCGCGAATATGGCGGTGATGTCATGGCAGAGGGTTTGACCGACCGCGTCTTCAACTCGTATCTTTTTCATCAGAGCACCGTTATCTCGTCACCCGGACGGATTGTCCCTTCCTCCAGAACGATGGCGAAGACGCCCTCTCTCGGCATCACGCAGTCACCGGTTTTTTTGCGTATCTCACAGCTCATATGACATTCCTTCCCGATCTGTGTGACCTCGAGAAGTGTTTCACCGACCCTCAGTCTGGTTCCGACCGGGAGCTGATATAGAATCAAGCCTTTGGTCAGAATGTTTTCCGCAAAAGCGCCCGCGGGAATATTGGGCATCAGATCTCTCAGCTTATCGACGCTTTCTTCTCCGAGCAGGCTGATCTGGCGGTGCCAGTCGCCCGCGTGCGCGTCCCCCTCAATGCCATGGTTTTTCTTTACCGTAATCTCCGGTACCGTCTTTTTCTGAACGCCTTTTTTTTCACTTATGCATACTGCTGTAACGCTGGCCATGGTTAACCTCCCATTGCATTATCTTTAATCTCAGCTTTAGCTGTTGAGCTTATATAATCCCCCGACTTCCCGCCTGTTTTGGATAGAAGCCGGATATCGGAAATGACAATATCCTTCTGTACCGCCTTGCACATATCGTAGATGGTCAGCGCCGCTGCCGATACGGCTGTCAGCGCTTCCATTTCCACTCCGGTTTCGCCCTTACAGCGTACGGTGGCGGTAATGCCGATGCTGTTTGTCTGAGCGTCCGGTGAAAAGGATAGGTCAACGCCCGTAATGGCAATCGGGTGGCACATCGGAATCAGCTCGGCGGTGCGTTTTGCCGCCATAATGCCCGCCACCTGCGCGACTGAAAGCACATCGCCCTTTTTCATTTTACCCTCTATCACAAGCAAAAACGTACCGGTGCTCAGAAAAACCGTTCCGCCCGCCGTCGCCGTGCGCAGCGTCGGTTCCTTTTTGCTCACATCGACCATTTTCGCCCGACCCTCGCCGTTAAAATGCGTAAACTCTCCCATACCCTACCTCCATATCCAACAAATAAAAAAACAAGTAAAAAGCGTGAAAAGCGTGCATACGCTCAAGACGTGGGAAAAATCGATGCTTTGCGAAGCAAATGGCCGCCACCGCATACGGCGGCCAAATCGATTTTTCCGTAGCGTGAAACTTGTTTCACGCTTTAGCCTCCGATAGCGTTCATTGTTCTCAGGCTCTCGCTGGGTGTTTTCGCATCCAGATGGTGGCGCTGCGGCTTGTTGCGCATCGCATCCCCGATGGTTTCTTTGAGCGCCTCCCCGTGCAGGCCGCGCAGGCTGATTTCTTCGGAGGAGTGCAGGCACGGCTTGAGCTTGCCGTCGCCGGTGATCCTGATCCTGTTGCAGCCGGGGCAAAAATGGGTGCTCATCGGGCTGATGAGCCCGACTTGTCCTTTGCTGTCCGGTATGCTGTAAATCCTCGCTACGCCTTCTGTGCATTTTTCTATCAGCTCGGGCGTCGCTTCAAGAACCTTTTTTGATTCGATGAACCGCTTTTTATCAAAAGTCCGGCATTCCCCGATCGGCATCAGCTCAATGAAGCGGACCTCGATGCTCTGTTCGCCCGCAAAGCGTACAAAATCCCGGATTTCATCATCATTTATGCCGCCCATCAGCACGACGTTCAGCTTCAAATCGGAAAATCCGGCCTGCTTTGCGGCCTCTATCCCATTGAGCGCGTCCTTTAATGTCCCCACGCGCGATATCGCCCTGTACTTTTCCGCGTTTAGCGTATCCAAGCTGATGTTGAGCCTTAAAACGCCCGCTTTTTTGAGCTTTTGCGCGTATTTCGGCAGAAGGATGCCGTTTGTTGTCATGCACAGCTCCTCTACGCCGTCAATCGCGGAAAGGCGCGCGCAAATATCCTCTATGCCGCGCCGTACCAGAGGTTCACCGCCTGTGACCCGGATCTTTTTGACCCCGCACGCGACGCAGGCACGGGCCATTTCCTCGATTTCCTCCACGGACAGGATATCGCTGTGTTTCTTTTTATGCACGCCGGTCTCCGGCATACAATACACGCATCTGAGGTTGCACAAGTCCGTCACGGAAAGCCGCAGGTAGGTTATGTTTCTGTTAAACCGGTCTCTCATTTGTTTTCTCCATAAGTACGCTATTTAATTTATCCGATTCTATACGCTTTGATTTTTGTTCCGGCAGGGAGCGGCGGGCTGCCGGCGGGCACCTCGCCGATCAGGTCACAGTTGACAAGGGAGGAAAATGTCCCGTTGCCCTGACCCGGATTATCAACAAAAAACGCCTGCCCGTTATCTCTCTCCAGTCTGCCCCGGAGCAGTCTTCGGTTTGGGGATTTCTTGTTTAACGGCTGTTTTAACAGCACTTCGACCTGTTCCGGCATCAGGTCCGATCTTCCGCATAATTTCAGGATATACGGCATTGCGATGCGAAAAAGACCGAGCGCAGCCGCCCCGGGATTTCCCGAAAGGCCCAGAATCAGCTTACCGTCCTTTTCCGACGCCACAATTGAGCCGCCCGGCTTCATCGCAACCTTATTGAATAATATACTTGCGCCCAGCCTTTGTGACGCTGTCGCAATCCAGTCATAATCGCCCACTGAGGCCCCGCCTGTGGTGACGACCATATCGGCGCTGTCTAAAGCTTCCCCTATCCGCCGCGCGATCTCGTCGGGATCGTCCTCAACAACGCCGCCGTTTACAGGCTCCGCTCCGGCTTTTTTCAGATACCCGGCCAGAGCATAGCAGCTGCTGTTGTAGATTGCGCCCGGGTGAAGCGGCTCGCCGAGTTCTAAAAGCTCGGTACCGGTATTGATGATGATAATCCGCGGTTTTTTATAAACGCGCAGATCCTTCAGCCCCTGGGTGGCCAGCAGTCCCAAAAGCGGCGCGATAAGAACCGTACCTTTGTTTGCAATCAGCGCGCCGAGCTTCAGGTCTTCTCCGGCCCGCACGATATCGGTATTCGGTAAAATGGGATCCGATATCCAGACCTTCGCCTGTGTAAATTTCGTCAGCTCATATTTAATCGTTGCGTTGGCGCCCTTCGGAATCGGCGCGCCGGTCAGGATCTTTGCCGCCATGCCCTCGGTGATCTCAAACCGGGGAAGCTTGCCGGCCGGTATTTCCTCGGAAATGTTCAGCTCCACGGGCGTAGATTTTGTTGCCGATGCGGTATCCTGCCCCCGGAAGGCATAGCCGTCATACGGGCTTCGGTCAAAGGGGGGAATCGCCACCGAGGCATACCTGTCCTCCGCCAGCACACGGTCGAGTGCGCCGTACAGCGGTACGGTCTCCGTTTCGACCGGAGCGGGAAGAGAAAGCAGCATATCCACGGCCTTTTCTATCTCTGTTTTCTCGATCATACCAATCTCCATTTTCTACAGACATCGGGAAAAACGTGTTAACGCGTTTAATTCGTACCGGCTCGGAAAAATCGATGGTTTGCGGAGCAAATGGCTGCCGCCACATATGGCAGCCAAATCGATTTTTTCCAGCGTGATAAGCGTTGAAACGCTTATCACGCTTTATTCTTTTAGTACCATCAGATCCCCGGGGTCCATATATATTAATATTTTATTCGATTGTGTAAACGAGGTCAACTTATCCTTTCCCGTTTCCAGCCTGAGCTGAGCGTAACCGGATTTTCCGCCCGGCGTTCCCAGCATGACCACAACGGAAAAAACATCCTCGATAACCCGCTCAACCGTACATTCGACGGTGTTTTCGCCGGGGCTGTCGACCGGTCTGAGATAGTGCGCACGCATGCCGACATAGGCGGCATTTTGCCCTATCGGCTTTGAAACCCTCAAAACGGTGCCCCAATCCAAAGCCTCCAACAGATTGTCATCAAGTCTCTTAATCCTGGAATAATTTTTGCAGCCCGTTAAAAGGCAGGCAGAAAGCGTAGCGGGCTCGTCAAACAAGTCTCTCACCCGGGTTTTCTTCTCCGACCGCCCTTCGGTTAAAACGCAGACGCTGTCACACAGCCTGTACACCTCGTCCCTGTTGTGGGAAACGTACACAGCCGTGCCGCCGTATGACGCCATGATCTGGGACAGTTCAAGCTCAAGCTGCCATCTTAAATAGCTGTCAAGAGCGGAAAACGGTTCATCAAGCAGCAAAATCTCAGGCTCGTTGACCAGAATCCTGGCCAGCGCGGCGCGTTGCTGCTCTCCCCCGGAGAGCTGATGCGGATACTTATCCTCAAATCCCGTCAAGCGCATAAGCTCAAGCGCCTCGAGCGCCTTATTTCTTGCCTGCGCCTTATTGTTATCCCTTACACCGGTCACAACATTGCGCAGCACCGTCATATTCGGAAATAGCGCGTATTGCTGAAACAGATAGCCGACCCTTCTCAGCCTGGGCGACAGATTGATGTTCTTCTGCGCGTCAAACAGCACTTTGCCGCCAAGCGTAATGCGGCCCTCATCCGGCTTTTCTATACCGGCGATACATTTGAGCGTCATGCTTTTGCCGCAGCCGGAGGCGCCGAGCAACGCCAGCGTTTCATTTCCCGCTTCAAAGGACACGTTCAGGTTAAAGCTCCCCAGATTTTTCTTTATATCTACGCTCAGCAGAATCCTCACTCCCCGAATGCCGTGCGGCCCTATTGCTGTTTTATGCAAGGCCATTATACTGCGAGCGTTTCCCGCCCGCCTTTTTATAGTTTCGTTCAAAGAAATTAATCGCAATCAAAACGACAAAGGAGATTGCAACGTTTATCGCAACCCACCTGTAGGCAAGCAAATCGTCTCCGGTCCGCCAGAGCTGATATACGGTCGTGGAGATCGTTGCGGTCTTTCCCGGTGTATAGCCCGCCACCATGCTTGTCGCGCCGTATTCGCCCAGCGCGCGGGCAAAGCTCAAAACGGTTCCGGCTATAATCCCCTGCTTGCAATACGGCATCATGATATGCCAGAAAATATAGGTGTTTCTGAGTCCGAGCGTCTGCCCCGCGTATTTGAGCGTCATGTCAAAACTCTCAAACGCGCCGCGAACTGTGCGGTACATCAGCGGAAACGTGATGATCACCGTCGCGAATATCGCGGAATACCAGGTCATGACGACCTTTGTCTGAAAGAGATCGAAGAGCAGCGAGCCGACCGGTCCCCTCGGCCCCATGAGCTTTAAGATAAAAAACCCGATAACCGTTGGCGGTAAAACCAAAGGCAAGGTCAGAATCACATCCAGAATCCCCTTTATCAGCCTGGGTGTTTTGGCGATATAATAGGCCGCTAGGATACCGAGAAAGAATGTGATGAAAGTCGATATCAGCGCGATTCTCAGCGAGTTTATGAGGGGATACCAGTCCATAAGAGCGCCTCCTTCGGCTTTGAGCATAAAGCGATTGATTATCAGCGTGCCGCAAACGGCTTTTACCGGAAAAGCAGGCGTTAACCCGGAACGGAAAAGCCCACTTCCTGAAACACGGCAGCGCAGGCGTCTGTTTTCAGGAAATCCAGAAAGGCTTTGGCCGCCCCGGGATTCTTTGCGGTTTTCAATACCGCGGCGGGATACAGCACCGGTGTGTTCAGCATCCCCTCCGGAGCCTCGGCAATCACCTGAAGTCCTGCGGAATACGCGTCGGTCGCGTAAACAATGCCGCAGTCAACCGTGTTTTCACCGACCCAGGTGGTGAGTTCCTTGACATTGGAGCCATAGGTTATTTTTTCGCTGATCCGATCGAAGATACCCATGTTTATTAAAACTTCCTGCGCGTACTGGCCGACAGGCACATCCGAGTTTCCGATGGCAAGCAAAGACACAGCCTTCGTGGCGATGTCATCAAAGGATGCGATGCCGGCCGGGTTATTGTCCGGCACGACCAGCACGACCTTGTTTTCTACGATATTGAAGCGCGTTGATGAATCCACAAAATCCAGCCCCGCGGTATTCTTATCTGATGTAATGTCCATCTCGTTCATTTGCTTTTGGGCCGCCGAAATGAAAATGTCGCAGTCCGCGCCCTCCGCAATTTGCGTCTTCAGGGTACCGGAAGAGTCGAAGGTAAATGTAAAAGTGACATTCGGCGCCGATTCCCTGTAAAGCTCGGCCGCTTTAGTCAGCGTTTCGGTCAGCGAAGCGGCCGCGTACACGGTCAGCTCGACAGACGCGTCTTCGACCGCCGGGGATTTGCCGTTTTTGCAGGCTGTCAGTGCAAATACCATTACTATTGTGAAAAGAAAAGCGATTGGTCTTTTCATTTTTCGTTTCCTTTCCATTTGTATTTACCACAGAAGACCAAAAGATAAAAATGCAGCCTGTTTTGAGAAACAGACTGCACAGTTTAGCAACATGCAGAGCAGCTTTGACGCAAAGCGGCATTATGCCGGAAGAGCTTATGCGTATTCCGCAGCGGACAGCATACACCGATACGGAAGCTTATCTCCTTCTCAAAACGGGAAGGCCGCGCCGTTTCCGGATGCGACCCCGTGAACCCAAAGGCTCAGGCCAAACGTTCATAGGTTTCCCCTTAGACCGCAAGGCACGGAAATGATTAAATTTGATTCATTTTACCATGCATTCCGGGACAAGTCAATAATAATCGGCTTTGAGGTTTATAAGGTCTGTCTGATGTCATCTGATTCTGTGTAGGTATATCCGAATTTTTCCGGCGCATTCCCCGGATCTTCCGCTAAAATCTTTTCAATATAATTAATGTGCACTGAACCAATGCGTTCCCTTTATTGAATATTTGGGGGAGATACTCATATGCTATACAAACAGGCGCTTGTCCGAAGCGGCCTCACACCAAACCGAAGAAGGGTGGTAAATGATCAGAAAAAGACCCAAAAAGCCGATTGAAAATCATAAAACGGCCGCCTGGGCCAACAGGGAGAAAATAAATCAGGCGACCAATGTATCACAGCCCAGCTTGATGCAAACGATAAACGCCAAAGAACATGTCGACGAAAACGAAAAATAGCACAAGGGGTTGATGCTTTGGTATGCATACCAAAGCATCAACCCCTTTGGTAAAGGCTTATGCTTTCCCGATGAATTCAAAAAACGCCATGACCGTTTCCGCGAGCCGGGCACGTGAAATGTGGCCCCTCGGCGCGAGCTGTGTGTCCAATGCTCCGGTCAGAAGGCCGTTATCCAGCGCCCACATAACCGGCGTTTTTGCATAGGCGGCGATGCTGTCTGCATCGTCAAACGCGCTTAAAATCTCCGGATCAAAGCTCATGTCATAGCCCTTTGCCATCGCGTACCTGAACAATAGCACCGCCATTTGTTCGCGTGACAGATTATTGTCCGGGTAAAACAGCGTTTCGGTAAAGCCGAGAATGATCTTGCTGTGCGCGCCCCAGGATACGGCCTTTCTGTACCAGTTTTGCGTAAGGTCCGTAAACAGGCACTCAAACATCGGGATCTTGTCGTCGCTCTCGTACTCGATCCGGCTAAGCAGGGTTGCAAACATTGCTCTGCTCACCGGCAGATCAGGGGCAAATGTCTGAAAGTCTATGCCGTAAAAAAGGCCTCTTTCAGTGGTAAACTTCACCGCGTCATAATACCACGCGTCCTCCTTAACATCAAGATAGTTCATTATACCCCTCGGTACATCATCATCTTCGATATTCTGCTCGGTGTCGTCGGACGGCAGCGCCGTTACCACAACATCAAATGTATCGCGCAGGCCGAGATACTCGACCGTCAGCGTGCATATGCCGGGTATAAGCACGCCTGACAAGCTGTACGCGTAACTGCCCACAGACCCTTTGGTCCCGTCGCTGAGGGTCAACATAACGGTCAGCATTTGCCTTAAGCTGTCCGGAGCCGTATCGGGATAAATCACCGTGTCGTTTTGCGAAAAGACGGCCTCGACCAGTACGGGTACAACCGGCATTGGCGGCTCTGTCGGTCCTGTCGCCTCTATCGGCTTATACAAATATATATCCGTATAAGCATTGGGTGAATGGCAGAAAGCGGCGTTGCAGAGATCAAAGAAAAGGTTCATGTAGATGTTACAGGCACGGTTAACGCTGTATGTAAACAGCGCTTTTTCGGTACTGTCGTACATCCACACGGAATAAGGCTCCGCGTCTTGATCGGCGCCCACGTAAATGCCGGAGAGTGCGGCGGTCCGCATCAGATAAAGCCCGTTATTTGTTATGGTAAACGATGCTCCGGAATCATCCGTTGTAAAGGTCCACAGCATCGCGTCGCTAATACCGTTTTCCATAATATTATCTTCGGAAGCCGTAACGGGCATGCCGAGCAGGCTGACCGTGCCGTTTATCGCCGCGTGAACGGGTGAAAGCGCATAATAGGCGTTTCCGAACTTTGCGACAATCAGGTATTGCCCGCCGTTCGATATATCCCCGGCCCGTACATACACCGTCTTTTTTGCCTGTTCGGTTAAGGTAGCCGGGAAATCATAGGTCACGGTCAAAATATAGCCACTTCGCTCTGTTTGCGCCGCCATGCCGTTACATGTCGCGGTAAGGTCTTCACCTGCAAACTTATACCCGTCTTTGGCCGACAGCGTCACCGTTACCGTATAAACCGTTCCGGCGGCAAAACCCGAGGAAGCGTCCGGCGACCATGTAACGCCTTCGACGGTGGCGGTATTGCTGTCCGAAACAGCATTCAGGTTCGGTATATCACCCGTCTTCGGGGGTATAACGTATATCGAAACGCTATTTATCGGCGCATCGGGCTCTTCATTGGTTTTTTCAAATATATATGTTATTTTCAGCGTTCCGTCCGAATTATAAACCGCTGTTGCGGCATTTGCGTTAACCGCCGCCGTTGTATCGGGCGTAAACGCGTATCCGCTTTTTGCTGTCAGCACAACGACCATTTCATAAACCGTATTACCTTCAAAGGGACTGTCCGCGGGCGTCCAGAGCACCTGGGAAACCGTATAGAACGCATCGGGTGAAACCGCCGCCGTACCCGGGGTATCGCCCGTTTCCGGCTGTGTGACGGTGACATCGGCATGGTTTATTTCAATATCCGGAACGGTTACAAAAACCTGTTTATACAGGCTCAGCGTCATGCCGGTATCCGACGACAGTTTGAAATAATTCGCTCCGCCGGAAGATGAAGCCAGGTACAGATACTGGCTTTTATTTGAGTTGTCAACAATATACAGCGCGCCGGCGGCATTCATCAGCCAGTCGGAATACGCTTCCGATCTATACTCTTCATGGGTGTAGATTGCTCCGGTAGGCGGTTTCGGGGTATCCTGCGAGCTTCTGCGCCTTAAGTATTTGCCGTCATTTGTGATATTGTACGCATTGGCGTCGTCGGCGCTGTCAAAATTCCAAAGCAGCGCGCTGTTGCCGCCGATGGTAAATGCCTGATCGCCCGCATCGGAAACGGTGATTTCGACGGCTTTCAGAAAGCCCGAATCATATTCGGACGGTAAATTGGACAGCGCATAGTATCGGTCTCTCGATTGCGCGACAATCAGATATTGCGTTCCCGGTTCGATGTCATCGACTTTTTCATAGGTCGCCGCAACGGCTTTTCCGGTCGCCGGGAAAACATACGAGACGGTCACGGTTTTGTCCGCGTTAATGATCGCGCCGGCGGCATTTCCGTTCACCATCGCTTTTATATCGGGCGCAAACGCATATCCGCTGTTCGCTTTGAGTTTTATAGCCACTTCATAAACCGTATTCTCGGCAAAGACGCTGTCCGCGGGCGTCCAGAGCACCTGCGAAACCGTATAAAACGCATCGGGCGAAACCGCCGCCGCCGTGTCCGGGGCATAACCCGCTTCCGGCGCGTCAATGCTTATTGCCGCGCTGTCAATCGGGGTATCGGACGGGACGCCGCCCTCTATGACCCTGTACAGGTACACCGTCTGGCCGTCCTCGCTGTATAAAAAGTAATGCAAAGAACCCTCTGACGCGGTGTTCAGATACAGGTTTGCCCTCTGGTTGGAACTGTATACATACAGCATATAATCATCGGCCGTAATGTAATCGTCATATATCCAGTCGGAATACGACGCGCCGTCCTCCGGACCGAGGAAAACCGGACCGCTGTAGCCGCTCTTCCGGTTTAAGTATTTATCGTCGTTTGTGACATCAAATCCGCTGCCGTCCGTCGTGAATGTGAAAATCATGCTGCCGTTTATCGTGCCCGACAGTTCTCCGCCGCTTGAAACCGTGACCGGCGCGCCCTTAAGGTAGTCATTGCTGCCGACGGTAACGGCGGCATTTGTCAGCGCGTAATAGTCTCCGCCCGACTTTGCCACGATGACATACTTTTCGCCGCTGTTTACCGTGTTCACCTTTTCATAGGTGGTGATCCCGGCAATGCCGGTCGCGGGGAACGTATAGGTAACGGTCACAGTTCCGTCCGAATTGAGGGTTTTAGCCGCGTTATTTCCGTTCACCGCCGCTGTAACGCCGGGGGTAAACGCATATCCGCTGTTTGCTGTGAGCGTTACGCTCGCCGTATAAACCGTGTTATTTTCAAACGGACTGTCCGCGGGGTTCCATTGCACCGCCGATGCCGTATAGGATGCAGCGGCCGTAAGAGCGCTGTCATCCGGATTCGCTCCGGCTATCGGCATGTCGATACCGGTTATCGAAACGGAAGCAATCGGTATCGGGCCGGAGACTGAGGAAATGAAGACCGAGCCCGAGGACGCCGTTTGACCCTCCATATTTTTATAAGCAAAATCGATCTGGGTACCCGTTTCGCTTGCGGTCAGCGCCGCCAGAAGGCCGTATGCGCCGTTGTTGCCGTCATACATCGAGCCGCAGCTTAAATAGGTAAAATTGATTGTTGCCTTATCGGACGAAGAGCTTGTGTATTGCAGCTGTTCACCGGCAGTGATGATTTGGCCGTAATACGGATCGTTCATCGTGTGATTGTGCCCCCAAAGAAAGACGGCATTGCTGTACTTATTCAGAACATCGATCATATCATCCGCGTTTGCCGTTGTTCTGCTGCTGTAATAATGAATCGGGAAATGGGAAATGAGAAAAACCGGTTTTGCCGGATGAACCGTCCCCAGTGCTTCATCCAGTCTGATGATTTCCGAAGCCATAAAAGCTTGGTTATAGGTATTGCTTTCGTCCATTTTTACGACATACACCGCGTAATCATCGCCGTTATAGACAAGGCCCTCGTGATAATCGCCTCCCGCATAGGTCCCGCCGATGTCGTGGTTGCCTCTGCCAAGGTAGCAGGGTATTGGGCCGAAAACGCTTTGAACAGTCGAAACACATTGCCGGGCAGCTTCGTGAGCCGTATTGTCGCCCATGCCCCTTACCGGATAATCGCCGCTGAACATCACGCAGTCCAGAACCGGAAGGGGCGAGCCCAATTTGTTCAGCCATGTCCCAAGCCTTGTGATTTCACCGTGCACATCGGATGTAAACGCTATGTATTTCGTTGTCGTCCCACCGGCGGCGAAAACGCCTGACGGCAGAAGCGCCAACACCAACAAAACCGCTAGCGCGACAGCCAGTATGCGGTATTTCACCGGATGAATTCTACTCATTTTTTACTCCTCCTATAATTCCAGTATGCAAATATTATGTAGATGCCTGTTTCTGTACGCAGAGTTTACACCAGTCGTTTAAGATAATAATATTTTCCTCCATCCCTGTGTTTTTTTACCAGTAATGCGGTACTGCCTTAATCTCACACCGAAAGCCGTCGTCTTTGGTCACTGCTTTTCGTCATGTTCCGACCGTAGTTCATTTATACACATGGGGTAATTATAAACTAATTAACAAATTTTTGCAATATATGTAACTATATTCCATATATTATTTTATATTTTATTTCTTTTATTATTAATTGTAAAGCAATATTATGGCCATACGGACACTTGAGCGCCCGCATGGCCATAATGCGCATAATGATTTATTGCCTGCTTGTCTGCCGGATGAACATAATCAGTCCGATAAGCGTTTATAGGACTCATAACGCAAAGCCGCGTTGCGCTCGGCTTGAATAAACAGCTTTTCGGCCTTTTCGGGATGAGTGCCCTTCAGCTGCGAATACCGCAGCTCGCCGTCCAGAAAATCCCTGTATGGCATTGAAGGCTTTTTTGAGTCCAGACGGAAAGGGTTCTTCCCCTCTTCTTTTAGCCTCGGATCATAACGGTAAAGATACCAGTACCCGGCGTCGACCGCCTTTTTTTCCTCGTGAATACTGGAAGACATACCGGTTTTTATGCCATGGCTGATGCAGGGAGCGTAGGCGATAATCAGCGAGGGGCCCTTATAGCTTTCTGCTTCTTTCATGGCTTTGACGGTCTGGTTAAGATCAGCGCCCATCGCAATCTGCGCGACATACACGTTTTTATAGGTAATGGCCATCATGCCGAGATCCTTTTTTCCGGTGACCTTACCGTCATACGCAAATTTGGCGACAGCGCCCATCGGGGTGGCCTTTGACGCCTGTCCGCCCGTATTGGAATAAACCTCCGTATCCATCACAAACAAATTCACATCCGCTCCGGTAGACAGGACATGATCAAGGCCGCCGAACCCGATGTCATAGGCCCAGCCGTCCCCGCCGATCATCCAGATCGATCTTTTTTCCAGATAATCCGCTTTGGCTACAACCTCCCTGAGCAGGCTGAATGTCGAGAGGTCAGCGCTTTTAAGCTTTTCTTTAATCTCGCCGGCAAGAGCCTGCGTTTTCTCGCCGTCCTCGGCGCTCTCCAGCCAGCTGAGCAAAAGCCGCCTGAGTTCTTCATTGAGTTTGTATTCCACCAAAGCCCGGCTGATCAGCTCGGACAGACGGCTTCGTATCTGCCTTACCCCGAGATACATTCCAAAACCGTATTCCGCATTGTCTTCAAACAGCGAATTTGCCCAGGCCGGTCCTTTTCCGCCGCTGTTTACGGAATATGCGATGGAAGGCGCGCTGGCGCCCCAGATGGATGAGCAGCCCGTCGCATTGGCTATCATCATGCGTTCACCGAAAAGCTGCGTTAAAAGCCTGATATACGGCGTTTCTCCGCAACCCGGACAGGCTCCGCTGAATTCAAGTAGCGGACGCCTGAACTGGCTGCCTTTGACCGTAAACCTGTCCATGGTATTTTTCTTTTCCGTCAGCTTCATCGCATATTCCCAATTATCGCTTTCCGCCTCAATTTCCCGCTCCAAAGGCTTCATGATCAGCGCCTTTTCCTTTGAGGGGCAGATATCGGCGCAATTCCCGCAGCCGGTGCAGTCTAAGGGACTGACCTGTACGCGCAGCTGATAGGCATTAAGACCCTTGCCTGCGGCGTCTTTGGTTAAAAAGCCCTCCGGCGCGTTTTCTTTTTCTTTTTTGTCCAGTAAAAACAACCGAATTGTCGCATGCGGGCAGATATATGCGCAGAAAGCGCACTGTATGCAGTTGTCGATCTGCCAGGCCGGTACCGCGGGTGCGATACCGCGCTTTTCATATGCGGTTGTTCCGAGCGGAAAGGTGCCGTCTTCCACGTTTTTAAACGCGCTGACCGGCAGCCTGTCCCCTTCGTTGCGCGCCATCACCCTTTGCACGTTATTGATAAAGTCCGGTACGCTGTCAAGTGTTTCTACTTCATCTATCGTATTAATCCAGTCTTGCGGTATATTTATTTGTTCCAGCGCCGCCACACCCTGGTCAATCGCTTTATAATTCATCTCTTCAATGTCTTTTCCTTTACGGGCATAAGACAAATGGACGGACTCTTTCAATAGCCTCACCGCTTCGTCCTGCGCGATGATACCGGTCAGGCTGAAAAAAGCCGCCTGCATAATCATGTTGATCCGGTTCCCAAGCCCGATTTCGGCGGCAATTTTCTCCGCGTCGATGGTAAAAAAGCGGATACCGTTCTCCGCCATATAGCGTTTCATTTTTGCGGGCAGACGTTCTGACAGCTCCTCGGGAGAATAATCACAGCTGAGTACAAAAATGCCGCCCGGTTTTAGACCTTCAATCAGATCGAGGCTGTTTAAAAAGGATTTGTTGTGGCAGGCAATATAGTCTGCGTCTAAAACGAGATATGTCGAGCTGATAGGTTGTTTTCCGAAACGCAGATGAGAAACCGTCGTACCGCCCGATTTTTTGCTGTCATAGGAAAAATACGCCTGTACGTTTAAATCGGTATGCTCCCCGATGATCTTGCAGGCCGCTTTGTTCGCGCCGACCGTTCCGTCCGAGCCCAGACCGAAGAATTTGCAGTTTACGGTGTCGCTGCCCGCGGGCTTGTAGGCCGTGACCGGTGCTAATGAGGTATAGGTCACATTGTCATGGATTCCGATTGTAAAGCCGTTTTTCGGCCGGTCATTTTTCAGGTTTTCAAACACGGACAGAATCTGCGGGGGCGTTGTGTCCTTTGAGCCGAGGCCGTACCGTCCCCCCGTGATCAAAGGCGCGTTTTGCCGACCGAAAAGTACATTGCATACATCGATATACAAAGGTTCGCCCGGCGCGCCCGGCTCCTTTGTCCTGTCCAGTACGGCAATCCGGCGCGCCGATTTCGGCAAAACTTTCAGAAAATCTTCGCGCGAAAACGGCCTGTAGAGCCTTACCTGAACCAGTCCCGCCTTTTCGCCGTTACTCCTGAGATAATCGATCGTTTCCTTTATCGTGTCGCATACGGAGCCCATCGCGACAATCACATTTTCCGCGTCCTCGTCCCCATAATAATCAAAAAGCCGGTATGCCCTTCCGGTTATGGTGCAGAGCTTGTCCATCATTTGCCTCACGATCTCCGGAAGCTGCCGATAAAAACGGTTTTGCGCTTCGCGGCCCTGAAAATAGATATCCGGGTTTTGCGCCGTACCTCGCACCACCGGATGATTCGGAGATAGCGCACGGCTTCTGAATGCCTCTACAGCCGCCCAGTCCAGTATTTTCGCCAGATCGTCATAATCAATCCGCTCGATGTTTCTATACTCATGGGAGGTTCGAAACCCATCGAAAAAATGGATGAAAGGCAGCCGCGCCGGAATAGCGGAAAGATGCGCTGCGCAGCCGAGATCCATAGCCTCCTGGGGATTGCTTGAACATAAAAGCGCAGCGCCCGTCTGCCGGCAGGCCATTACATCCTGATGATCGCCGAAGATCGAAAGCGCATGGGTTGCGATTGCCCTGGCGGTTACATGCAGAACGCCGGGCAAGAGCTCGCCGGCCATTTTATACAGGTTCGGAATCATCAGCAAAAGCCCCTGAGACGCTGTAAAGGTCGTCGTCAGGGCGCCCGCCTGCAAGGCGCCGTGCATGGCGCCGGCGGCGCCGGCCTCCGATTGCAGCTCGGCTACCCTGACACGCGTGCCGAATAGATTCATTTTACCCGATGCCGACCACTCGTCCACGGCTTCGGCCATCGGCGAGGAGGGTGTAATCGGGTAAATCGCGGCCACCTCGGTAAAGGCATAGGCCGCCAGAGCCGCCGCTTGATTTCCGTCAACAGTTATTTTTTTTGACATAGTTTTCTTTTTCCTTTCCCGGAGCCATTTTATCTTCATTTAATGCCTGTGTGTTTCGTAAAACATTTAAGGCCGTTAAAGATATTTTGCATATTCCGACCGATTATATACGGCTCTGTCAGCTATCCCCGCCCCGCCCAAAAGGTCTGTTTTGCTCAGCACCCGGAAAACCCGCAGATGATTTTGTCCATCCGTTCCGTTATCCGGCGTTTTTTTGTGTGAAGCGTTTTCCCTTGCCATATAATTTATACGTCATTGCTTATTGCTTTACGGGCTTATCGTCTTAAAGTGACAAACTGTCGTTTTGTAAAATAAACCATCATGAAAGCGCATTTTACGGCAAAGCTAATATCGAGGTAAATACCATGACCATCATGAACGCCGTTATCATTGTTTTGCTTGCTATCATCGTTTTGCTGCTTATCCTTGCCGTTCTGGCTTTATTCATTCCTTTATTTTTCACCTTTACCTTCAATACGGTAACAAGCGAGATGCTTTTATCCATGCGCTGGCTTTCTCCGTTTTTGAAGGCCGAAGCCGAAACGGAAAAACACAGGCTTAAATTAACGGTCTTTATATTCGGCATTAAAATCTTCTCAAAAACACCGAGAAAACGCCGGAAGACAAGAACCGACTATTTGAGCGCATTGAAGTTGAAGGATACGTATGTGAATTTAAGCTATGGATTCGGCGATCCGTTTTGGTCCGGCATAGCCTGCGGAGCCGCGGAATTTGTAAGGCTGTTGATGAATATAGGTGATTTCAGGCAATGGCCCGCGTTTATGGCTAATGAGGCGTATCTCATCATCGATGCCGGCGGCAAGCTGAACATCGGCGCGACCGCCGACAGCCTGATATCGTTTGGTCTGTCGGACCGGCGCAATCGTCATAAAAAAAGGAGAAAAAGCTATGGATCAATCGGCACTCAATAGCAATGTGGATTCCCTGTTTCGGAGTCTGGAGAACTTTACGCAAAACGAGGGCATCATCGGAAAGCCCGTTACACAGGGCGACAAGACGTTTTTGCCCGTCGTTTCCATCAGGGGGCGGAAACGCCGGCATGAGCACTATGCCGGGTATGTCAACCGGACCTTCCAAAAACGCATCCGGCAAGTCCGCCACAGGCGCGCTGGGCCTTGGCGCAAAGCTCTGCACCGACGCCGTAATCGTTATCGACGGTCAGAACGTATCCATGCTGCCGATGAACGCGTCCGCGGCGGGGTCGCTGGCGGACAAGATCCCCCAGATCATACAGGGCATAAAGCCCGGGCAAGGTCAAAGCCAGCCCGGACAAAACCAGCCCGGCGGCCGGAACCAGCCTAACCAAAGCAGCTGAAAAAGAGTTTTATACAAAAGCGGGAAAACGAAAGGCAAGCTGTTCGTTTTCCCGCTGTTTGTTTTTCGCATTAGCTGTCAATTTACTTGTGAAAACAGATGTTCTGTAGTACAATTTGGATAATCGATCCTATTGGGCCGGTCATCCGAATTTAAATTTTGCGTAAAGGGTGATGATGATGTGCGGACGGTATTATGTCGATCCCGATCAAGACGAGGAAATCGAACGAATCATTGAGCATATCAAGAACAAACACAAGAATACCGATACGCTTGCGCAAATGAAAACGGGAGAGATTTTCCCGACCAATATCGCTCCTGTTATAACGAACAAGTCCTATACTTTGATGCAATGGGGCTTTTCCCGGTTTGACGGGAAAGGAAAAGTCATCAACGCGCGTTTAGAGACCGCACAGGAAAAGCCGATGTTTAGAACGCCGTTTATAAAATACCGCTGTCTTATGCCCGCCAGCTGTTATTTTGAATGGGAAAAGCGCGGAACGGTAAAGCAGAAATACGCAATCGGGCTAAACGGGCCGATTTACCTGGCGGGCCTTTACCGGTTCGAGCGAGACAGCGATATCCCGCTCTTTGTCATTCTGACAAAACCCGCGGAACAGGAAATCGCATTTATCCACGACAGGATGCCCGTTCTGGTGACGCCGGAAAAACAGCAAGACTGGCTGTCCGGTAGTCTTGATACAATAGCGCTTCTCTCCGCCCCGGCCATACAACCGGTTTTCAGAGAGGCCGCGGGCTGATGGCACGAAGGAAACGTGAAAGTATATTCACGCTGTGAAAAACCTTTCGCAACGTGAAAGGCTTTCGCGTTGTGCTGCCGCTTCGCGGCAGAATGGAGGTTTTATGGAACTGCCTGACAAGCTTCTTCAGGCAATCGACAATCAGATTGCCGGTAAAGACCATAGCGCTTTGCTGTCCGCCGCCGAGGCGCTGAGCTTGCGCTACAGGACGGCAGATAAACATGGCCAAAAGCGCATCACGACATATGATGAGGCGCTTTCTTACTGCGTATCGCGAATGCCGGCGACATACGGCGCGGTCTTCTCTTCCCTGTCCAATGCGCTTTCCCTGGCGGACATCAGACCGCGTTCTCTTCTGGATGTGGGCGCGGGTACGGGCGCGGCTTTCTGGGCAGCTTCAGAGCTGCTTAATCTTCGGGAAGTCACCTGCTTAGAGCGCGAGGACATTCTCCTTAAGCTGGGCGAAGCGCTGACGGCCGGTAAAGGCGAGGACCTTTCGCCTATAAAGTGGGTAAAGTACGATATACAAACCGATAGCTTTATGTATAGCGCCGACCTTGTCATCGCGTCTTATGTGTTAAACGAGCTTGCGCCGGAGCATCAGATCAAAACGGCTATTTTACTTTTTGATGCCACGAATGAGCTTGTACTGTTTGTGGAACCGGGAACACCGCAGGGTTTTTCAAATCTTCGAAAAATCAGAACGGCGCTGCTTGACAGAGGTGCTTATATGCTCGCGCCATGCCCGCATGACGGTTTATGCCCGATTTTGTCCGGCGACTGGTGCCATTTTACCTGCCGAATACAACGCAGCAGTCTGCACCGCCGGCTCAAGCGGGGGGACGCGCCGTTTGAGGATGAAAAATTTTCCTACCTTGCTTTGGCAAAAAAAACGCTCCCGCTCCCGGAGGGGCGGATTCTGCGGCACCCGCAGATCAGAAAGGGCTTTATCATGCTGGAAGCCTGCACCGTAAACGGCGTAAAGCGATTTACATTGTCAAAGAAGGACGGTGAGCGGTATAAACAGGCAAGAAAGGCCAACGCGGGTGATTCTATCGGGTGTAAAGCTTTAAAGGAGGATCTCTGACGATGAACGATATTAAACCGGGACGCTACAGGCATTTCAAGGGAAAGGAATACAAGGTTCTATTTTTGGCCAGGCATTCGGAAACGCTGGACGAAATGGTTGTCTATCAGGCGCTTTACGGCGACCGGGGCATCTGGGTGAGACCCGCTTCGATGTGGAACGAGAGCATTGAACGCGATGGGGAGACCCTCAGGAGATTTGAATATTTGGGCGAGTGAAAGAGAGGTAAGCTATATGGCGAAATCCCACAAGCAAAAACTAAAGCTCCTCTACCTTCAAAAAATATTGCTGGAAAATACGGATGAGGCGCATCCGATGACCATATCCGATATGATAACGGCGCTATCGCGTTTCGGCATCTCAGCGGAGCGAAAGACCATATACGATGATCTCAACGCATTATCGGTTTTCGGGCTCGACATTGTTTATGTTAAAAGCAAAACGAACACCTATTATGTCGGCAGCAAGACCTTTGAGCTGCCGGAGCTTAAGCTGCTTTGCGATGCCGTGGCCTCCGCCAAATTCATCTCCGAAAAGAAATCGGGCATGCTGATCAAAAAGATCGAAAGCCTTGCCAGCGTGCATGAAGCAAAGCAGTTAAGGCGGCAGGTCTATGTGCGCGGCAGGGTCAAGACGGCGAACGAGCAGATTTATTACAATGTGGATACCATACATCAGGCGATCGCACAGGGTCGGCAGATCTCGTTTTTATATTTTGATTACAATCTGAAAAAAGAAAAACAGTACCGGCAGGACGGCGCGAAGTACAAAGCTTCGCCCTATGCCCTGTCCTGGGACGATGAAAACTACTATATGACGGCGTATTATGAAAAATACGGCAGCCTGTCAAATTTCAGAGTCGACAAGATGGAGAATATTGATATTCTTGAAGAAAAAGCGGCGGCGCCGGACGACAACCTGGACTTTGATCCGGCGGATTACGCCAAGAAAGTCTTCGGTATGTACAGCGGCGTCGAGGAGCGTATCACATTGCAGTTTGATAATTCGTTAATCGGCGTGGTGCTTGACCGTTTCGGCAAAAATGTAACCATTTTTAAGAAGGACGAAAACAGCTTCGTGATCAATGTCAGCGTTAATATCAGCCCGATGTTTCTCGGCTGGTTGTTCGGATTCGGCGGCAAGGTCAGAATACTGTCGCCCGAAAGCCTGATCAAAACGTTCGGGAACGCAGCCGCGGAAATAACGGAGCGGTACTTAACATGACGGGGCCTATATGTCATATTGTCGGAGCGGGCGAGATTTGTCGGCTTGAGCTTCAAAAAAGTGAGGGCGGTCTAATAATCGCAGCAGACGCCGGGTACAGCGCCCTTAAGAAGGCGGGTGTCGAGCCGGATATTGTGATCGGGGATTTTGATTCGCTGCCCGATTTGCCCGAGCATCCGAACACAGTCAGGCTGAACAGGGAAAAGGACGATACCGATATGCTTGCGGCTATCCGTTTAGGCCTTGCACGCGGTTATACCCTTTTTCATCTTTACGGCGGAACCGGCGGCCGGCTTGATCACACGCTGGCCAATATCCAATGTCTCGCGTTTTTATCAGAAAGGAACGCAAGGGGTATTTTGTTCGGGAAAAACGAATGGATTACCGCCGTTACCAACGGCAGCATAAGTTTAGAGGCCGGAAACCCGGGCTATATCTCCGTTTTCGCGCATGGGGAAAAAGCACGGGGCGTAACGCTGACCGGTTTTAAATATCCGCTGAGTGACGCGACAATAACCAATACGTTTCCGATCGGCGTCAGCAACGCGATAACAGGCAAAAAAGGAACTGTAACGGTTAAAGACGGTACAGTCATCATTGTGCGGGCAATGGACTGTGATTAATGCATCTGAAACGGCAAACAGGCTTGTCACCTGAGTATTATGTTTAAAGGCTGCAGCAAGCCTTTCATAAAACAGTTCTGACGAAACCAGAGGGGTTAATGCAAAATGCACCATATGCATTTTGCATTAACCCCTCTGGTTATATCGTTCGTTTTGTCCCTGTCTTTTTTTCCCGGCCTACCTTCTGAGACCTGAGTTTCGCCTTTTGCGATAAAAATCCAAAACCAAAGCGGCAAGCAGCAGGAGCCCTTTTGCGATGACCTGATAGTACGAGTTGAGATCGGCGACAACAAGACCGTTCTGGAAGCTTGTTATCAACAAGATGCCGATAAAGACGCCAAACATATTACCCGCGCCGCCTGTAAAGGCCACGCCGCCGAGAATAGCCGCCGTAATGCCGTCCAAATCAGACCCGGTAACGCCCGAAGGTGAACCCATAGCCATCCTTGAAGCCAGAATCGCACCCGCCAAACAGGCTATTACACCATTGTTTACAAAAAGGATCGTTGTAATCCTTTTTGGCTTGATACCTGCAAGTCTCGAAGCACTCGCATTGCCGCCCGTCATATATATTCGGCGCCCAAACCCCGTGGCGGACAACATAATACCATAAATAATCAACAGGACGGTCATGATAATAAACGGCAGCGGGAATATCCATAGATTGGTTGAGCCCAGCTCCAGAAAGCTCTTATTGTTGACGGGTATGTTTGCTCCGTTAGTGATGACGAGCGAAAGTCCGCCATAGATTGTGCTGATGGCAAGCGTTGATATAAAAGGCGCAAACCCCATTTTATTGACAAAAAATGAGTTGATCAGACCCGTGACGGCACCGAATGCCAGTGTTATGAGGAGCGCAGGGACCCAGGGGATTCCTGCCTTGAGAAGGATCGCGATGATTATACCGGCCATCATGCCTGTGTTACCGGCTGAAAGATCAATCTTCCCGCTGATCAAAAGACAGGACAATCCGATTGCGAGGGTGCCCATTACAAACGCCGAGTTGAATATTGCTCTTACATTGCCGAGAGAAAGATAGTTGTGATTGATTGCCCAGAACAGGTATATAAAAATCAACAAAACAACAATAAGCGTGAATTCATTCACATTGACCAGCTTTATTATCGTCTGCCGGACTTTTTCCTTTTTTCTCATAAGAAGCAATATACACCCGACTGCAATTAAAATCACGCCGAAAAACACGAAACTGAGCGAAAGGGTGTCTGAAACGGGGCCCAGCAGCGGGAGCGCCTGGCCGATGACAGATGCAATCCCCGCTATCAGTGAGACAGCCCCGAGAGCAATGAATATGATACTTATAATCAACATAATAGCGCCCCCCTAATCTTTCATTGCCAGCTCTAGGACACGCTCTTCAGTTGCCTCATCTCTGCTAACTTCGCCCGAAATACGCCCGTTATGCATGACAATAATCCTATCGCTTATGTTGAGCACTTCGATTAATTCCGACGAAATGAATATAACGCCGATGCCAAGAGAAGCAAAGTCAAGTACCATCTGGTATACTTCAGCTTTTGTACCAACATCTATCCCTTTTGTCGGCTCATCAAGAATAAGGACTTTTGTGGCCATCATTTCCGATGTCCAGCGCCCGAGTATAGCTTTCTGCTGGTTCCCGCCCGACAGTTCAAGCATCAATTTCTCTGTCGTCGGCGTTTTAATAGCGTATTTTTTTACAGCCGACGCGGCCAGACGTTCCTCACTTTTTACATCAAGAAACAGCCATTTTCTCAGCTTTGACAAAACAGGGACGCTGATATTGTCTTTGATAGACCTGCCCAGTATGAGCCCCTGCTCTTTTCTGTCTTCCGGGCACAGTGCGATGCCGCTGTCTATCGCATTCTTGGGGGACTTAAAGTTTGCAGCTTTTCCGTCAAGCCAAATCTCGCCCGAGATGATTGGATCAGCACCGAATATCGCCCGCATCACCTCGGTTCGGCCGGCGCCGATGAGGCCGGCAAAACCCAATACCTCCCCGCGCCTGAGGCTGAAGCTCACATCATGTATATACTCCGTTACAAGATTTTTGACCTCAAGTATGACATCGCCCAGCTTATCATTCCGTTTCAGGTTGGCATATGTATCTCCTATGTCGCGCCCGACCATGGCCTTCACAAGACTCTTTTCGTCTGTCTCGGTGGTTTTAAACGTCGTTATAAGCTGCCCGTCTTTTAAAACAACAATATCATCTGATATTTGAAAAACTTCAGCCATACGGTGCGATACATATATGATGATTTTTCCGCGCGCCTTCAACTGCCTGATAAGGTCGAATAACACGGTTATTTCACCGGCTGTCAGCGGTGCGGTCGGTTCGTCAAGAGCAATGATGTCCGAATCCCGCCGGTATGCTTTCATGATTTCAATCATCTGCTGATGCGCAACCGAAAGACGCCCCACAACATCCGTCGGCTTTATCGGAAGCCCAAATACGTCTATAATTTCCTGAGTCTTCTGGCGCAGCATCGGCTTGTTGATAAACCCAAATTTGTTTTCGTGAAGATCATCCAAAAAAATGTTTTCCATCACGCTCATGGCGCTGATGAGTTGACGCTCCTGATAAATCACGCTAATACTGGATTTGATGGCTTTATCAGGCGACGCAAAGCTCTTTACCTCGCCGTTTATGCTTATGTGCCCCTCGTCAGGCTGCAAATCGCCGCTCAGTATCTTTAACAGCGTGCTTTTTCCGGCGCCGTTTTCTCCCATTAAAGCGCAAACCCTGCCCCCGTCCGCCCGAAAACTGACATTATTAAGCGCCTGCACCCCGGGGAACGCTTTGCTTATATTGAAAAATTCAAGTAGCTGTTGCACATTGACACCTGCCTGTTTGACATTTTATCTTGCGGCGCCTTGCGAATCGCGCCTGTGTGCTTTGGAAACCTCCTGCAGCTTCGGTTTTCGATTTGCAAAATAGTCAAGCGTCAGCGCGAGAAGAAGGAGAACACCCGAAGCAACACCCTGCCAGTAAGACGTAACGCGCATAATGGTAAGCCCGTTGTTAAAGCCGTTGATTATGAGCAGCCCCAGGAAGCAGCCGAGCATGTTGCCCTTACCGCCGCCGAAAGCTATTCCGCCGAATATTACGGCTGTGACCGCCGGGAAAGCATAAGCGTTCGTACCGCTCAGGTCGCCGGTTTTAAGGCGAGCAGCGAAAAGAATACCGGCAAAAGCACCGAGCATTCCGCTGTTGGCAAAAAGTATATACGACAGTCTCTCCGGGTTAAGCCCCGCCAATCGCGCGGCCTTTCTACTTCCGCCGCTAAGGTAGATGCTGCGCCCGAACTTCGTTTTGGCCAAAATAATGCCGTAAATCAGTATCACCGTTAGGGATATTACGACCGTAACAGGGACGATTCCCCCGATTTTATAGGTCCCGAGCCAGACGATTACCGGATCGTCGATATTTATCGGCCTGCCCCCGGACACGATCAGAGAGATGCCTCTGGCAACAAATGACCCGACAGCAAGCGTTACAATAAAACTCTGAATGCGAAACTTATTGATAAGCACCGCATTGAGAAGCCCGAATGCGATCCCGAGCATGAGGCATGCCATGATGACCAAATACCAGGGAATGCCGACATCGGTCAAAAGCTTTGCCATCATGGCTCCCGCGGCTGTACCGATATATCCCGGTGACAGGTCAAATTCGCCCAGAAGGATCGGCATGGATACCCCGACGGCAAACAGGATATACAACACCATGGAGTTCAATATGCTTGATATATTTCGTATGCTCAGGTAAGAGTGATTGGGCGAAACATACCAAAAGAAAATCACGATCAGCAATAGTATCGCGGCTAAAGTGAAAGTTTTTGACCTAAAAAACTTTTTGGCCTTGCCGGCATTATCCATAGGTCATTCCTCCGTACGCTTTTTGGTTGGGTGTACTCTTATAGACCGAACTTTTCGGAATTGTATCTGTCAATTTCATCATTAATATATTTATCGGCCTGCGGAAAAATCGTTCCGGGGGCTCCGTAGGTGATACATGGTATGAAGTTGCCGTTCGGGCAATACGCATCCAGAACGCGGCGTGTTTCAGCACGGATCTCTTTTTCAGTGGAATCGGCGCGGTCAACAATTGCCGCGTCAATGCCGCCCATAAGCGCCATGCGCCCGTCCAGCTGTTTTTGCAGTTTAGGAATATCGTTTTGAGGCAGCACACCCTGCCAAACGTCAATATGCAGCTCTACCATATCTTCCACTATCTGCTCACAGAAGGAATCGGCATGATGCTCTATTATGACGCCGCGGTCATGCGCATAGCCATATGATTTTTCATACTGCGGTTTTATGTATTCCCGCCAAAGCCACGGTTGTATGAAAAGATTGCTTTTGCTGCCCCAGTCGTCATGGGAAAGGAGAACATCCGGGCGGGCATGGTCAATAATAAGCTTCATCCCGTTATACCGGTATTCGCCGATCGCCTCGCATAAATCCTTCATTGCCTCCTGCTCGGTCATGAAATTTATGAACAAATCTTCAAAACCCATCAGGAAGTGCAGGCGCTCAAAAACGCCGGTAGGCGCAAACGCCATTACGAGTTCGTTTTCCCTGTCGACAGCATTTACCCGTTCCAAATAAGGTTCCCAAATCTCATCCTGAGAACAGTTTGCAATCAGATCCGGAACTTTTACAAAATCGCGCCAGGATGTGATGTCTTTTATGACCTTTATCTGCTCCGTCACATGAGGCATTGCGGCAGGTACCCCCTCGGGCCAGATGATTTCCGTCCCCCACAAATCTTTCATCGGAGGCATACCTGCATAACGCTGACCGCGAACAAACATGGCTACGGGATCTCCGGGCAGGAAAGCCGTACCCTCAAATTGTTTGACGATCCGGTCAGGCTTTCCGCCGCGTTTTATCGTTTCAAGGAAATTATGTTTTGCACTCAGCATATTAATCTCCATTCTGCCGCGAAGCGACAGCACAAATAGTCGGGAAAAATCGATGGCCATATTTTGGCGGCCAAATCGATTTCTTCCGTATGTGAAAGAATATTCACGCTAACCTATTTCTTTCATCGTTACTTTTCTATTATGACAATTGGTTGTTAGTTGATGGCGGTCAGGCAGTTTTTACATTGCTTGACCGCCAAAACATTGTTCACTGTCACGATCACCGGCTGCTTAAGATGCCGCTTACGACAGGCCGCTCTCTCTACGCACGTAATCGAAATAATCAACATAGGTATCTTTTGTCACAATTTCAGTTCCGATTTCATAGAATGTCAATTGATCGGTCGGCTTGCGGATACTGGACCAGAGCGATTCGACCGTCTCAGTACCATTGAGCAAAGATACAATTCCGCTCAGAGCGGGTGCCGCATACTGGAAAGGTGCGGAAGCCACACAGGATACCCAGCAACCTTCATAGCCGGTGTCCCACAGCGCAGTTAAAACTTCGCTGTTCACCGATGAAATAAGGACACGATCCTGCATTCCGAGAGTCTCAGCCGCACGCATGGCTCCCTGAGCATATAACTCGAGACATGCAGGGATAATCCAGTACTCCACTTCCGGATGAGTCGAGAGAATGGCCGACGCCAGATTATATCCCGTTTCCTCATTGAGCCCACCCGTCACGCCGTCAGCCTCGAAAATATTCGTGTTGCCCGGCACCAACTCTTGGAACATCGCTAAATTCCCGTCATATCTGTCTTGAAAGTCTTCGTTCGGTGAGAAAGTAAAATTGAGAAGCCCCAGCTTGGATGTGTCAATTTCTCCCCAGTAGTCTTTAGAGTTGTCAAAAAGCCACTTTGTCATCTCTTTGCCGACCGAGACACCTTCCATGCCGATGCAATGAACTATCGCGCTGCCTTCCTCGTCGCGGACCGAGTTTAGTATGTCTATGTAAGGCAGGCCGGTTCCATCAAGGACTTCTTTGATACGCAAATTGGCCGATGCGTCGATAACAATGATAAAGCCATCCACGCCCTGATCGGCATATATCTCAATATTCTGGATCATCGCGTCGATATCGCTGTTGGCACAGTAATCAGTAATTTTGACGTTAAATACCGGCTCGAGCAAAGTAAGCGCATCGCGAATATTGAGAAATAGCGCCATAGGTCTCATATAAGCAAAGACAATATTATAGGTATCTCTGGAGTTCGGGTCGACACCGTCTGTAAAAAAGCCGATGGCGTTTGCGTTCGCCGATGGATTATTTACGGATCCCGGATCTGCCGAAGCTGCATTGGATGTCGGAGCTGAGGTTTTTCCGGCCCCTTCGGTTTTCACGCCACATGCGGTAAGCGAAAAAATCATCAGAGATACCAGCAATAACGCGAGAATCTTTTTCATGTCCATCCTCCTAAAAAATACAATGGTTTTTGATTTTGAACGCAGCCGTTTAACCGGCATGACGGACAACAGTCCAAAATCGCTAATAAACTTAATACTATTTTAACATTGCTCGGCCCTCTTCGTCATTTCCGCACAGCAACATTTTGCGATGCATTTTCTACGTTTTGCACATAGCCTTGCGATAATACATCACGCAAATGCCAATGACGGATTGTTTTTTACAAATCATTATTATTTATTTAACATAACGCAATAATATTGTCATCTGATTTTACGTTTTGTCAATTCATGTCAACTGCCGCTGTTATTGTCCGGGCTTTTTTCATCGGGATTAAAGAACAGTCTGTTTGATTCTTTTAACTCGAAAAAGTGAAATGCCAGCGAGAGCTTAAGTCGGGCCCAGTAGTCATTTAAATCAATTCCCGTTATTTCCTCAATCCTCGAAATGTGGTACAGGACACTGTTTCTGTGCATAGCGAGAAGTTTACCCGCTGCGGTTGCCCGCCTTTCGCAAACAAGAAAGGCATATAAAATCTGAACCAGTCTCGTATGGTTTTGTTTATCATATTCAAGCAGTTTTCTTAAAGACCTGTTGTAAAAGGTGTTGTAGAATGCGTCGAACGTGCCTGACTGCGCAAAATGAAGCGAGAGATAAAGGAAAACATTATCATAGTAAAAGATATTGCTGTTTCTTTCGACTGCGGTCGCTTCAAACACATCCCTGTCGAAACCCCAGTAATTTCCGAGCGTTCGCAGCTGCACGCCCATCGTCTGCGCGCGCGTAGCCTGGATGTAGGCGGTCTTCAGCTCGGCCAGCGAAGAGAATTCTTCACTGACACCGCACAAAGCTCCGTATTTTTCAAGCAAAGGGGTCAGGTTTGATAAATTGGCCGAAGACTGCTTTTGTATTTTTGGCGGATTGTAAATATTAAGTACGACTACCTCGTATTTATGTGCGATTAGTTTAGCCTTAGGCAAATATGACATGAGCTCCTGGACAAAGCGGCCGACAAGGATGGTTGAGTTATCCTCAAACACGATACGATAGGCATTAAAGCATCCCGAAAAAGGCAGGTCGGCGCTTTTTGCGCGTTCGGCAATGATAAACGGATTATCAAGATCACCATTGAGAATATCCGTCAGCAGAGAGCTGTAGATTTGCGACGGATTAGCGCGCTGTTGCCGGACAAAACATATTTCAATATGGTCCATATAAATTTCAAACAAATCAACAGCCGCAAGAGACATCGGTGTCCGGCTGCATTCCATGACGACCTGCAAAAGCAGTTCATTTCCATATCTGCACCATTTGGTTACAATCTCATATAGGGCGATAACACCGGGCGGGCTGACGACAACGCCCTGCTCCTTTTCATAGACCTCAAAACGCTTTCTGTCCCTGAATTTTTGCAATGTCTCGTCGGTATGGTAACCTCTTTCCATCATAGAGATGTTTACAGGGTCGTGACATTCGATATTTTTCGTGTACGCCAGCAGCTTATAAGACGAGTCAAATATTGATATGAAGTTATTTAATACGGGTTCACATAGATCCGTAAGCCGCTGATAATCACAGTTGTCAATGAGCGCTGTGCGCATTTGATCGACCCAGTCGCTGATTTCCAAAAATCGTTTCTGGATAATATTAAACAGCCATGAAACGTCTTTATTTTCGTTGATAATGATGATGCCGTCCAGAGTATGGGCATCGTCTTCATCATACAAAAACCTGTCTCCAATGCAGGCGTAATAATATCCACGGGCTTGCCTGCTTCGTTTTACCGCGTCCGACAGCAGGCACACATACAAAATATTATCTTCCATTTCTCCGGCATCTTCCGGCAGCATGGAGACCCACTTGAATTTCGGATTGGCGGTCTTATCCCAATAATGTGAGCCGCGGTACTTCTGTAAGACCTCCAGGACGATGTTTTTAGTAAACATTATTCATATCCACCCTTGCTATTTATTGATTACACAAACACATGCGCGGGAACAGCACAACGGAAAAAGGTTAATCAATGCGCTGATCCGCAAGACTGGCTGACCCGAATAAGGAAGTTTAAAGCATCATCTTGTAATAAATTAATAATACTGGCAACATTATACGCCAATTTCCGACATATTGAAATATATTGAATGAAAAAAGCAGTCCCCTTTTGTGTAAAAAAACAAAATATGCGGCACCGCTGTTTACGGATGCCATAGTGATAGTTAACCATGCGAATCAATCATAATTTGATTATTATTTTCGAGTTCACACGTAATTTATTGTAAATTTGTAATAAGTCCAATATATATAAAACATCTATTCCAAATTCAATGTACAAAGCCGTGTTGAGCTGATTAACATCATATTGAAAAAAGAGGACACGCCCCCTCCCGCAAATACCCCTGAAAATCATGTAATTTGTG